>JAIXYF010000416.1 GCA_027490345.1 Novosphingobium sp. | reverse complement strand
CCTTGTCACGCAGGCGCTTACCGCGCGGCGCGTGATCGAAATGCGCCCGCGCGTGCAGGCCGTGGCAGACCGGCTGCTCGATGCCGTGGCGGGCAAGGGCCGGATGGAAGTGATCCACGAGTTTGCCTACCGCTTCCCGACGCTCGTCATGTGCGACATGCTCGGCCTCTCGGCAGAGGAAGCCTCGGACGAGGTGCTTGCCGCGCTCAACCAGGCCATCGCCGATAGCTTCGTGGTGTTCGAAATGCGCGCGTTTTCGGACGCCGAACTCGGCCTTGCCAACCGGCAGATGGACTTCCTGCTCGATTTCTTCGGATCGGTGATCGCCGATCGCCGCCGCAATCCGCTCGACGATTTCGCCACCGCGCTGTGCAACGCGCGTGATGAGAACGGGCCGCTCAGCGACCACGAGATCGCGACGGTCGCCATCGGCCTGTTCGGCGCTGGCTTTGAAACAACCGCGCACATGATTGGCAATGGCCTGCTCAGCCTCGCGAAGTTTCCGGACCAGTGGGCCAAGCTGGTGGCCGATCCCGCCCTCGCGGAATCCGCGACCGAAGAGATCCTGCGCTACGAAAGCTCGCTGGTCGGCACCAACCGCACGGCTTTCACCGATACCGAAGTGGGCGGCCAGACGATCCGCGCGGGCGAGCGCGTGCTGACGCTGGTGGCTGCGGGCAACCGCGACCCCGCCGTATTTGACGAACCCGACCGGTTCGACATCACGCGCAATGGGCCGAAACACCTCTCGTTCGGCGGCGGTATCCACTTCTGCGTCGGCGCGGAACTGGCGCGGCTCGAAGGCGAAATTGCCTTGAAGTCGCTGGCCGCACGCTTCCCTGCGCTCAAGATCGATGCCGCCAGCGCCGCGTGGCGGCAGGAAGGCTTCATGTTCCGGGGGCTGACCCAGCTCAATGTGAGCTGGTAATCAGAGCTTTTCCTTCTTCAGCCGCATTCCTGCCTTCTCGCGGTCCCACGTATCGGGCGTAATGCCCTCGTTGCGCAGTTCCGCCTTCATCACTTTGGCGGTCGGCGTCTTGGGCAGTTCGGGCAGAATGCGGATATAGCGCGGAACCATGAAATAGGGCATCCGCGCTGCGAGGAACTCCGAAAGCGCCACCGGGTCGATGCTCGCGCCCGGCACCGGGGCGATGACGGCCATGACCTCGTCTTCCGAATACTCGCTCGGCACGCCGATCACCGCTGCCTCGCGCACGTCGGGGTGCGCGGTCACGTCGCTCTCCACCTCGAACGAGGAGATATTCTCCCCGCGCCTGCGGATCGCGTCCTTCACCCGGTCGACGAAGTAGAAATAGCCATCCGCATCGCAGCGGAAGGCATCGCCAGTGTGAAACCAGCCGTTGCGCCAGGCGCGCGCGGTGGCCTCCGGGTTCTTGTGATAGCCGTGGTTCATCGCCCAGGGCCGATCCGTGCGCACGATCATCTCACCCACCGTGCCGATGGGCACTTCGCAGTCGTTGGCATCCACCAGCCGCACATCCACGCCGGGCCGGACCTTGCCGCACGTGCCCAGCTTCACCGGATTGGGTTCGGAGACGATGGGCGAGGAAATCTCGGTCATGTTGAAGATGGTATAGACGTCGATCCCGAAGCGTTCGTGAAACGGCCCCGCCGCCTCGGTCAGCGGCACCATGAAAGCCTTGGTCACGCCGTGATCCTTGTCTTCCGGTCCCGGCGGGCGCTTGATCAGGAACGTCGCCATCACGCCCAGCAGGAAGATCGTGGTGCACTCGGTCCGCTTCACGAAGTCCCAGAACGTGTCGGTCGAGAAATTCTCCATCAGCGCGATGGAGCCGCCGCGCGCCAGCATCACGAAGGGAATGCCCAGCCCGCCAATGTGGAAGATCGGCATGTTGACGAGGAAGCGGTCTTCGCGGCCCACGAAGTGCCAGCTTTCCGGCCCGGCATTGGTATATAGGTGGAGATAGGACGAAAGCACGCCCTTCGAAGGCCCGGTGGTGCCGGACGTGTAGATGATCGATTGCG
Organism: Novosphingobium sp.; assembly: GCA_027490345.1. Taxonomy (GTDB): domain Bacteria; phylum Pseudomonadota; class Alphaproteobacteria; order Sphingomonadales; family Sphingomonadaceae; genus Novosphingobium. The sequence continues at coordinate 3,780 of JAIXYF010000416.1, read as the reverse complement.
TGTCCCACGGCTCAATCGGGCTGGCCAGCGGGGGCAGCTCCGCTTCCTCGCCGGTCACACCATCAAACCCATGAACCGCGAAGCGCGCCGGGGCGGCGCCTTCGCCAAGCTGGACGATAGTGCTCACCGCCGCCGTATCGATCCCCTCCAGCCTATCCAGCAGCCCGCCATGCGCAACCAGCACAGTGGCATCGGAATTGGCCAGCACGTGCTCAAGGATCGCGCCGCGATAGGCGGTGTTGAATGGAACAAACACACCGCCGAGGTAATTGATCGCATAGAACGTGATCAGTGCCTCGCGCCCGTTTGGCAGCCACACCGCCACGTGACCGCCGCGCTTCACGCCCAGCCTGGCAAGGCCCGCCGCTTTGCGCACCACCAGTTCGCGCAGCTGCGCATAAGTCCACTGCCCGCCATCCTCGAACACGCCGTAGACCGCTTGCGGCTGGGAGGCGGCAAAATCATCGAGCAGATAGCGCAGCACGCAGCGGCGCCGATCCAGCACCCGCAGATCGCTGTGGCCCTTCCCGTCAGCCATGCGCGCCTCCGGCCGGTTTCACCATCTTCTGCACCATCGTGATTGCATCCATCACAACTTCGGTGGCCGACCAGCGCCCGCCTTCATGATACCACAGCGCAATCCAGCTCAAGAGGCCCGAGACCCAGATCGCGGTGCGCGAAGGGTGCTCCACATCGAATTCGCCGCTGCGCTTGCCTTTTTCGAGCAGCGCGGCCAGCTTGGTATCGAAGGTGTGGCGCAGATCGCGGATCCGCCGCGCGTCCTCAGGCAGGAGGCACTTTTCCTCGCGCAAGTAGACCGTCACGTAGCGCTGGTTCTCGATGATGATCCGCGCCACGCGCTCCACCACGATCTTCAATTGCTCGCTCGCCGTGCCTTCGACGCTGAGCGCCTCTTCCAGCGCGGTCAGCGAAAGCTGAATGCCCGTCTGGCAGATCTCATAGAGCAGCTCGCCCTTGTTCTTGTAGTACGAGTAGATGAAGGGCTTGGTCACATTCAGCTGCTCGGCCACCGAATCCAGCGTCGTCGCCTCATAGCCGTTGGCGAAGAAGAAGTGGCTCGCTTCCTCCAGAATTCGCCGCCGCTTGTAGGCGGTGATTTCATCCTTCAGCTGGGCTGCGGCGCGCTTCTTCTTCGGCTTATCCATATGGTCCGCAATGTCAGTGACGAGTGCAAGGGTGTGCATCAGCCCATCGCGGTCCGCAAGATTTCCATGACGTCCGCCGCCGTCTTGATCGTGCGCGGATTGGTGCGGCCCCAGATATCTTCCAGCGTATATTCGGAAATCAGCTGGAGCTGGTCTTCGCGCACGCCAACCTCTTTCAGGCTGCGCGGCATGCCAAGGCCGCGGATCAGCTGGTCAAGCAGTTCGGACGCCGGGCGCGATGCATCGCCAAGGCAGGCGCTGATGCGCTTCTGCCGCTCGCCGTTGACGGGGGCGTTGAACGCCTGAACATAGGGCGACATCACGCAGGAGGTGTGGCCATGCGGCACATCGCACGTGCCGCCCAGCACGTGGCCGATGGCATGGCTCGCGCCCATCGGCACGCCGCCGATGATCGGGATCATCGATTGCCATGCGCCGATCTGGCATTTCAGCCGCGCTTCGAGATCGGCGGGGTCAGCCTTCACCGCCGGGAGCCCCGCCGCCAGCAGCCGCAATGCGCTATCGGCAATGCCGTCGCAGAAATCGTTGGAAAGGAACGAGGCCAGCGTCTCGGTCGCGTGATCGACCGAACGCACGCCGGTGGAAAGCCACAGCCATTCCGGCGTGTGCACCGTGATTGCGGGATCGAGCACGACGCAGACCGGCACCATCTCGCGCTGGGTATAGGCCTGCTTGAGCTTGATCGCCTCGTCGGTCGCGCCCGAAAGCGGGTTGAACTCGCCGCCCGAAAGCGTGGTCGGCACGCAGATCGCGCGCACGTCCGGCCCGGCGAAATCGGGGATCACCATCGCGCCAGTGTCGTCCACGCGCACGCGGTAGTCGTCGAAGCCTTCGATGGTGGTGATATTGTGCTTGAGACAGACGAGCAGGATTTTGCCCGCATCCGTCACCGAACCGCCGCCTACGGTGACGACGAGATCAGCGCCCGCCGCGCGCGCGGCATTGGCGGCGGCAAGCACATCGCTGCGCGGAGCATGGGGCTGGATGCCATCGTGCGTGGCGGCATGGCGCGCGCCCAGCGCGGCTTCGATCCGGCGGATTTCGTCGGTCTGGCGATTGAGGAAGCTGCTGGCAAGGATGAACACACGGCTGGCGCCGCGCGCCGCGGCTTCCTGCGCAACTGCTTCGGCTGCCGGCACGCCCAGCGTAACGCGCTCGGTTGCCGTGAGCATGACCTGTGAGGCTGTGACCACTGCCGTTCTCCCATAATTGCTATGTTTATACTGCTTGGTAGCAATTATGGAACACGGGTCAACTGGCGATCAGGTCCAGCCGATCACGAAAGTGCAGTCCCGCGCCCCATGCGCACAGCAGGCTTCATGCCGCACCAGCACGCGCGGGCTCACCAATTCCCGGAACAACCGTGTGAACACCCCCCGATGCCACGGACAGCCCGGCATGGCGATGGGATTGGCCGCAATGGCAATCACCACCGCGCCGCGCTCCATCCGTGCCGAAAAGTCCCCCGATCCGGCGAAAGTCCAGGCATGGCTCCTGATCGCCCGCAGCAGCATCCGCGCCGACCATGCCGCAGGCATCCGCCGCAAGAGCCACTGCGCGCCCTTGGGGATGCGGTTTGCGAGCAGGTATTCGGCGGTCCGTTCGCCCGCCTCCCACGAAAGCTCGTCCCAATCGCGGGGCTGGCGCACCTGCACCACGCGGTGCAGCGCCGCCGCCTCACGCTCATCGATCATCCTCTCGGGATCGGCTGCAAGATAGCGCGCCAGCCCCGCCGCCCGCAGCGCCGCCGCACGCTCCTCCAGCCCCAGCCGGTCTGCCAGCACATCGGCCAGCTGGATAATCGCGTTGGGGCCGACTTTTCCCGCGCCGAGCCCCGCCGCGCTCATATATGTGCCCCGCTCCGCCCCGGCGCATTCCCGCGCGCGGGCAGGCCATTGAATTCGTCGGCCTCCGCGTCCGTCAGTTGCTCCGTCCCTCCGCCGCATGCCTTGATCACGCCCGCCGCTTCGTGAACCACGGCCTCGCGCTTGGCCGCCTTGCGGCTGGTTTCGGCCACCGCCTGCCAGTCGCCCGTCTCGGCGCGGTGGTTGGTGCGGGTCCGGTCGAACTTGAAATCGACACCCTTCTTCGATTGCGGCCCCCAGTAGTTCACGCGGCCCAGATCGTAGAACGTGCGCTGGAACCCGGCCTTCAGGAACGCCTTGAGGCAGCCCAGCAGGTACTTCCTCCGGTATCCCGTGCCCTGCCAAGGATAAGAGAACAGCGCTTTCCTCATGTAAAACCGGCGATAGTTGTTCATCACCCGGTCGAGCAGCTCGGCCCGGTCCATCGCGGCGGGTTTGATGATCGGGGTCACGAAATTGTACTTGTCGAAATCATGGATCTCGACCTTGTCGCCGAGTTCCTCGAACAGGTTGGAGAACGGCCAGGGCGTATACATCGACCAGTTGGCAAGGTCGGGCTTCCAGTCCATCGCCATGCGGTAGGTCTCTTCCAGCGTCTCCGCCGTCTCGTTCTCAAGGCCCACGATGAACTGCGCCTCGACAAGGATATCAGCCTCGCGCAGCAGGCGGATCGCCTTCTTGTTCTGCTCGACCGTGGTTTCCTTGTTGAACAGATCGAGCTTCAGCTG
>JAIXYF010000070.1 GCA_027490345.1 Novosphingobium sp. | reverse complement strand
GGGTCGCTCGACCAAGGAACACAATATCGAGCAGACCGCGCTGCACACCAATCTCGAGGCGGCGCGCGAGATTGCCCGCCAGCTGCGTCTGCGCGACATGGCCGGGCTGGTGGTGATCGATTTCATCGACATGGAGTATGGCTCCAACGTCCGCAAGGTCGAGAAGGCGATGAAGGACGCGCTGCGCAATGATCGCGCGCGCATCCAGGTCGGCCGCATCTCGGGCTTCGGCCTGATGGAAATGAGCCGCCAGCGCCTGCGCACAGGCGTGCTGGAAGCCACGACTCGCGCCTGCCCGCACTGCGATGGCTCGGGCCTTGTGCGCACGGCATCGTCTGCCGGCCTTTCGGCGCTGCGCATGATCGAGGACGAAGCGGCCAAGGGCAAAGGCACGATCATCACGCTCTATGCCAGCCAGGAAGCGGCGATCTACGTGCTCAACGCCAAGCGCGCCGATCTCGCCGAGATCGAGGAGCGCTACGGCGTGACGGTCGAGGTGATCCCCGAAGGCGAGAACGAAGGCGCGAAGATGCGCGTCGCCTCGCGCGGGCCGAAGCCTTCGTTCGTGCCGCGCTTCGAGCCGATCGTGGAGCCTGAAAGCGACGAACTCGACGACGAGGAATATGCCGAAGAGGATGACGCCGAGGACGCGGAGGGCGCCGGTGATGAGCCGCGTTCGGAACGCAGCCGCGAACGCGAGGACGGCGAAGGCGATGGCGGTCGCCGCAAGCGCCGCAAGCGCCGCCGCAGCCGCAGCCGCGACCGCGACGACAGCGATGCCGCCACCGACGGCGAAACGCGTGATGGCGAAAGCGACGGCAACAGCGACGACGATGGTGACGGCGAGCGCCTTGAAGGTGATGAGCGCGGCGAGGACAGCGGCGAAGATCGGGGCGAAGATCGCGGCGAAGATCGGGGCGAGGATCGGGGTCCGCGCAAGCGTCGCCGCCGAGGTCGCCGCCGGCGCGGTAGCCGCGGGGATGGCGAAGGCCAGAGCGATGACGCGCAGTCTGAAGCGAACGGTGAGGACGAAGCGGGCGAGGCAGACGATGCTGCGGCACCCGCAGTATCAGCCGAAGCCGATACTGATGCCGTTACTGGCTCAGCCGCACCGGCCGAGGAAGCCCCGGCCAAGCCGCGCCGTTCGCGCCGCCGCAAGGCCGATGCCGAGCCGGTGGCAGCCGAAGCTGCAGCTGGCGAAGCTGCGGCTGGCGAAGCTGCGGCAGGCGAGGCTGCGGCAGGCGAGGCTGCAGCAGAACCGGCACCGGATGCGGTAACCGCCGCAGCCGAGGCCCCGGCCAAGCCCAAGCGCACCCGCCGCAAGAAGGCAGATGCGCCTGACGCCGAAGCAGTTGTAGCCGAAGCGCCCGCCGCAGATGCGGTGGAAGCCCCGGCCAAGCCGAAGCGCACGCGCCGCAAAAAGGCCGAACCGGCCGAAGCCGAAGCTGCAGCCGAAGCAGCCGTGCTGGCCGAGCCTGAAGTGGCTGCTTCGCCAGTGGTTCAGCCAGAGGCGGACCAACCTGAAGCGGTGCAGCCCGAAGGGACCGAGAGCCCTGCCTCTGCGGCAGCACCGGCCGACGAACCTGCCGGTGAGCCGCGCCGCGGCTGGTGGCAGCGCACCTTCGGCGCCTAAGGGCCATGGGCCGATCCCCGGATCGGCTCCCCAAGCAAAAAGGCCCTCCCCGGCATGTGCCGGGGAGGGCCTTTTCGATTCGGCTTATCGCCGCGCCAAGGCGTGCCCGCCTTACGCCACGCGGGTCGCGGTGCCCCATTCCATCCACGCTGCCCAGCGCGGATTGCCGGGCAGATAGGTCTGCCCCATCGGCGCCACGTCGAAACCGGCGTGGCGCACAGCGGCCGTCACAGGGCGGGTGAGGTGGCAACCCCCGGCAATGTGCTTCCAATAGGGCTCGATCCGCTGCTGCCAGCGCTGCACATCGGCATCGGGCGCGCTGCCGTGTTCCAGAAACAGGAACTGGCCGCCGGGCTTCAGAATGCGCTGCAATTCGGACAGCACGCGCTGCGGATCGCTCACCGAACACAGCGTGTAGGTGCACACCACCGTATCGAAGCTTTCGCTGGCGAAGGGGATCGCCTCCCCCACTCCAGCGCGGATATCGGCGGCCCAGCCTTTCTTGGCCGCCTCTGCCCGCGCGAAATCGAGGAGCTTGTCCGAAGGGTCGATCCCGGCAAACGAGGTGACAGCGGCCGGATCATAGAATTGCTGGTTGAAACCGCCGCCGCAGCCGATTTCGAACACCGCACCGCGCGCCTTGGGCACGACCTGACCGCGCAAGTCCATGATCGCGTCCGCGCCGCAGCACGTGCGGATCAGCCGCGGCACCATGTGCCGATCCCAGAACGCCTTGAACCCCATCGTGTGCACCCTTTCCCTTCCAGACTGGCACTGATGTTGCACGCCCCGGCGTCGGCAGACAAGCGCAGTCAAAACCTGTTTCACTGGCACCGGCTTTTTTGCGGCTCGCGCCTGCCGATCCGGCCCATGGCCCCAAAAAAGCCGATCATCCCCCTGCTTTCATGATGAAATTTTATTCAGGGGCGATCACCGCAACCTGATGCGCGTTAGGGGATTCTTAGAAGGTTGTGCGTAAATAAGACCTTGCTCACCACGGAAGACACAGGGGGTGAGTGGCGCGTGGGGCGCCAACTCAGG
>JAIXYF010000224.1 GCA_027490345.1 Novosphingobium sp. | reverse complement strand
GCGGCCCAGCATCGCGCGGATTCGCAACAGGAATCGCGAGGGGATGACGGGTGCACTCGCATCGCGCAGCGCATGGCTCAGCACCACCTCGGGCGCGCCGAGCGCGGCGGCCAGATCGTGCGCGGCAAGGCCGATGCGGAAATCGGCTCCGGGAATGCCCAGCGCGCGCAGCACCGGCGGAGCCAACAGCGGCTCCGGCGCGGGCGCCGCAGGCCAGTTGCCCTCGGTCATGCCCGCGCAGATCACCAGATCGGCCCGGCTCATCCGCGCTTCCAGCAGACCGTAGATCGCCAGACGCGGATGGCCGCCATAAGGCGGGCGCACGGCGATTTCGGCCAGCGCGTCGTTCAGCACTGCGTGGAGTTCGGCGCGCTCCACTGGCAGCGCGCCGGTGCTGGCCGCCTCGCGCCATTGCTCCACAAAGCTGGCCAGCGCGCGGCCGTCGGCTTCGGCCCAGAGCTGCGGGCCGCACAGTGCCTCGGCCACACTCGCGAGCATATCGAGCCCTGCGCCGAGCGAAGGCGGCGCAGCCTCATCGCAAAGCGGATCGAGCAGGCCCGCTGCCTCATCCCACCATGCGCCAAGGCCCGGAAAGTCCGCTTCCCTCGCGGCGACTGCTGTTCCCACCGCGGCCAGCCCCGGCGCGGGACGCGGCCCGCGCAGCACCAGATCGAGCTGGCGCACGCGTTCGAGCCAGGCCGCACGCCCCTCTCCGCGCCGCACCAGCGGATGGCCCAGCAGTGCCAGCAGCGGCACCGGCGCGGCCGATGTCGCGGCAATCTCGGCCAGCTGCAGGAGCACGCGCCCCGCCGATGTCTGTGCCAGCGGGCGGCCCGCCGTATCATCCGCCGCAATCCCCCAGCGCTCCAGATGCGCGACAAGACGCTGCGCCAGATCGCGGTCCGGGGTGATCACGGCAATGCGCTTTTCGGGCACGGCCAGCGCCTGCCGGACAAGCACCGCCAGCGCCTGCGCTTCTTCTTCAGGATGCGCGGTTTCCATCAGGCGCACACCCGAAAGCCGCCGTGCTTCGGCGGGAAGCTGCGCCCAGACCGTGCTCGCTTCGGGCGGCAGAAACAGGTTGGAGATGGCGCGGCTGCGCACCGGCGGCGCCGCGGCCGGGCCGGAGCGGTGCCAGACCTGAACCTCACCGCGCGCAATGCCCATGCGCGCGAGCAGCAGCTTGAGGTGATACTGCGGATGGCTGGCTACATCGCCGCGCCCGAATACAGGGCTATCGGGCTTTGCGGTATTGCCCGCCACGCCCAGCGCATCCCACACCCCCTCGGGCAGTGCGAGATCGAGATCGGGCAGGATGACTGCGCCCTTCGGCAGATCGGCGACCACGCGCAGCAACCGGGCCACTGCCGGTGCCGCCGAAGTCACCCCCGCCGCGACCACGGGCGATGGCGGCGGCTCCTGCTGCCAGCGCTGCGCCACATGGCCCAGCAACCGATTGCGGCGCACCGGCGCGTCGATCTCACCGCGCACCGCGCAATGGGCACGCCACCGCGCAAGGATCCGCGCAAACTGCGCCGTGCCATCGATCCAGTGCTGCGCCAGATCGCCCACTAGCCCCACCACTTCGGGATCGAGCAGGGCTTCGAGTTCAACATCCTCCACTGCCAGCCGGTCCATCGCCTGCGCCAGCGCGCGCGCCTGGCGCAGCAGGCCGGGGGCAGACGTGGCGCGGGTATCGGGATCGGCGCGCAGCATTTCGGCCAGCGTCAGAAGTCTTGCCACCGGATCGGCAGCAGGCGGCAGATCGGCCCCCTGCCCCAGGGGATCGAGCAGCGGCCCCAGCGTCTCGTCCAGATCAAGATCGCCCACCACCACCATGCGCGGCAGGAGCAGGCCGCCACTTTCTCCCTCGGCACCACTGGCCCTCACGAACGCCTCGGTCACGATGCGCACGGCGCGGCGGCTCGGCAGCAGCAGCGTCAACCGAGCAAGGCCGAAGCCTTCCTCGCGGTAGCGCGGTACCAGCCCGGCCACGAGCGCATCGGCAAAGCCCCGGTGCGCGGGGATGGAATAGATCGCCGGCCGCTCTGGTCTGGCCGGGCGGTCAGCCACGCTGCAGCGCAGCCTCGGTTGGCGCGATCATTTGCGGCGCGCCCACTTCAAACCACAGCCCGCTGTGCGAGATGCCGTAGAGCCGCCCCTCTTCGATCGCCCGGTCCCAGAGCACGCCAGTGGAAAACGCCCCTTGCGGAGCATCGCGCAGCAGACGCTGCGAAACGAGCTGGATGCCGGTGAAGATGAACGGCGCCACGCGGCCGGCTTTGCGGCGCGTGATCCCGCCCAGCGGATCGAGGTGGAAATCGCCCCGCCCGGTGTAATTAAACGCGCGGGCATGGCTGACGAGCAGCAGCAGCGCGTCCATCTTCGCCGGATCCCAGGCATCGCTGAGCGCGGTGAACACATTGTGCGGCCCATCCAGCCAGACATTATCGCTGTTGAGGCAGAAAAACGGATCAGCCCCGATCAGCGGCAGCGCCTTCACCATGCCGCCGCCGGTTTCCAGCAAAGCCTCGCGTTCATCCGAAATCGCAATCTGCGGCGCGCTGCGCTGAGCCAGATGGGCCTCGATCTGCCCCGGCAGATAATGCACGTTTACAACCGCGCGCGAGACGCCTGCCTCAACCAGCTTGTCGAGACTGTGATCGATCAGCGGCCGACCATCCACGCGCACCAGCGGCTTAGGCCGCGTTGCCGTCAGCGGGCGCATGCGCTTGCCGATCCCGGCGGCCAGAACCATCGCCACATCACTGGCCAGCGGGCGCGGTGTCTTGCTCATATCGCAAATGTCCCGCCCAGCCGCCCGGCCGGATCGCGCAAGGCAGGCGGGATATTGGCATCGAACCAGCGCGCCACCGGGGCCAGCGCGGGATGGGCCAGATCGCGTTCGAGCAAGGCCCACACGCGCGGAATATAGTCCAGATAGCGCGGCTTGCCATCACGCTGCCACAGCCGCACGAAAATACCCACGATCTTGGCATTGCGCTGCGCGCCGAGCCGGGCATAGTCCTGCGCAAACAGAGCGCCGTTGCTGCCGCTTTGCGCAATGTAATGCGCCAGCATGGCTTCCTCTAGCGCCGGATCGACATCGCGCCGCGCATCCTGCAGCAGCGAGACGAGATCATAGGCAGCATGGCCTACCAGCGCGTCCTGAAAATCGAGCAGGCCCTGCTTGTCGAGCCCGCCAACCAGCATGATGTTCTCGGCATGATAGTCGCGCAGCACCGAAACGCCGGGGCGCTGGCGGGCCAGCAGCGGGCCGAGCACTTGTTCCCAGGCCGCCGTCCAGCCCGGCAGATCCACGGTGAGCCGCTGCACAGGGCAATACCATTCGGCAAAGAGCCGCACCTCACGCACGTATTCGGCCAGCCCATATTGCGTGAACGGCCCCGGCGGCAGGCGATGCAGCTGCAGCAGCGCGTCGACCGCATGGGTATAAACCTCGTGCGCATCCTGCGGCCAGGCATCAAGATACTCGCGCATCCGCACGTCGCCGAAATCTTCGAGCAATACGAAGCCTCGCGCCGCATCGTCCGCAAGAATGTGCGGCGCGCGCAGGCCATTGGCATCGAGCCAGCGCGCCGCGCGCAAAAACGGCTCCGGATCCTCGCCCGGCGGCGGGGCATGCATCAGCATGGCCGTGGCACCGGGGCGCCGCAGCCGGAAATAGCGCCGCGCCGAGGCATCGCCGGGGATCGCCTCGACCACGGCATTGCCCCAGCCCGCTGCGTTGAGAAACGGCAGCGCACCTTCGGGCAGGGCATCTGCAACAAAATCGGTTCCGCTCGGGGAGCTTTCAGTCGGGGTCACGTCCATCCCCTGCGTTCTAGCCAATCCGGCCCCGCCTCGACAATGGCGACGCGCTCGTTTTCAAGGATTTCGAGCCTGATCGAAAGACAGGCCGCTTCTTGCGCAAAGCCGCCCGCATGTTCGGGCCATTCGGCAATCAGCACGGCATCCGCGCGGTAGTCGTCCAGCCCCAGTTCGGCCACTTCGCCCGGATCCTCCAGCCGATAGAAATCGGCATGCACCACGCGCAGACGCAGCGCGGGGGGATCATAGACCTCGATGATCGCGAAGCTGGGGCTGGGCACTTCGCCCGCATAGCCCAGCGCAGCAATGATCGCGCGCGCCAGCGTGGTCTTGCCCGCGCCCAGCCCGCCGCTCAGCGCCACGACATCGCCGGGATGGAGCAGGCTGGCAATGCGCCGCGCCAGCGCTTCGGTAGCGGCCATATCCGGCAGGGGGACGATCATGCTCCGCCTCCCTTGGTGGCCCAGACCTTTATCATCGCCCGACCTTTCTCATGGCCCAAACTCATGGGAGCGTCACTACCGCGCTGGTGCCAGCACCCGGCTCGGACAGCAATTCGAACGTCCCGCCGTGCGCTGCCACCAGCTGGCGCACCAGCGGCAACCCCACCCCGCCGCGCCGCTCGACCGCGCGGCCATCCGGGCTGATCCGCAGGCCTTCAAGCGCGCGCGCCAGCTGCGCCAGGTCCATGCCCTTGCCGTTGTCCGAGACGACCACTTGCAGCCCGCCCTTCGCAGCCTTGCCGCCTTTGCGCCGCGAAGCCTCGACCAGAATGCGCCCGCCTTTGGGGGTGGCGGCAATCGCATTGTCGATCAGCTGGCCAAACAGCCGCCGCAGCCGCCGCCGATCGCCGGTGGCATGGCCGATGGCGGCGCTGCCGCGCAGATCAAGCGTGATCCCGGCCTCGGCCAGCCGCTCGGCCCGTTCGCGCACCGCATCGGCCAGCAGCGGGAAGAGATCGACCGGCTCAGCGGCCAGCGGCAGCGTGCCCGCTTCGCTTTGCGAGAGGTCGAGCACGTTCTCGATCTGCTCGCCCAGCCGTTCGACAGAGGTGAGGATGGCGCTGACATAGTCCTGCGCCTGCGGGGTAAGTTCACCCGCCAGGCCGCTTTGCAGCAATTCGGCAAAACCCCCGATGGAGGTCAGCGGGGTGCGGAATTCATAGCTCATATTGGCGATGAAGCGCGTCTTCACGGCATCGGCCTCAACCAGCGCGGCGTTGCGTTCGCGCAGCGCTGCCTCGGCCTTTTCGGAATCCGTGATATCGAGCACCGTCAGCAGTCCGTTGCCATCGGGCAGCGGCACCCCGGCAATCGCGAAGCAGCGCCCATCGGCCAGCACGATGCGCCCGCTCTGCTGCTTGCGTTCGAGCGAGGCGGACTGGATCACCTGCCCGATCGTGCTGACTTGCGCCGGGCGCCGCAGCAGCGTCGCAATGCGGCTGAGCAGCGCATCGGCGCGCGGATGCGTGGCGAGGAACTCCTCTTCCAGCCCCAGTTCGCTGGCAAAGCGCCGGTTCCACAATTGCAGGCGTCCGTCCGGGCCGAACACGGCAAGCGATTCGAACAAGTTGTCGAACGTCGCGGTGCGGGTGCGCAGCAGCGTATCGCGCGTGGCGGAAAGCTGGAGCTGCTCGGTCCGGTCCTCGAAGATCATCAGCAGCCCGCCATCGGGCATGGGCTGGCCCACCACGCGCAAGTGCGTCCCGTCGCTCAGATGCCAAGGCTCCTCGCGCGGCTCGCGCGAAAGGAACCAGCCCTGCCGCTCGCGGCGCCATTCGGGAAAATCGCGCGCTTCGGGCAGGCGCGCGCTATCGCGCATCCGATCGAGCACGCGGTCAAACGGCGGGGTATCGACAACCCAGGCCTGCGGCACGCCGAAAATGCGCAGAAATGGCTGGTTGGCGAACACCAGATTGCGCTTCTCGTCGAACTGGGCGATCCCGGCCGAAAGCGTATCAAGCATCTCGCGCTGGGCTTCGCGGAAGCGGCGGAACTGGCGCTGCACCTCCTCCATTTCTTCGGTGTCGACGGCATAGCCGGCCACGCCATCATCGCCCAGCGGCAGATCGGACACGCGCATCGAGCGGCGCTGGCCGCCAATCGTGGCCGAGACACTGCGCTCCAGCGGCAGGCGCCGGACAAATACCTGCTGCGCGATCTTGGCGGCGCTGATGCCGTCGGCCGGCTCGATCAGTTCGGTGCCCGCCGCCACCACGTCTGCCGCGCTGCCCCCGCCCACGGCCCTGACATAGGCACTGTTGACAAGGCGCAGGGCCATGTCCGGCCCGCGAAACCACATCGGCAGCGGCGCAGCCTCGATCAGGCCCGCCAGCGCGGCAAAATCAGCGCGTGCGGAGGCCGCCTCGGCGCGCAGCTTACGCAGTTCGGCGGAGCTTTCGGTGAAATCGAAAAACCACACCAGCGCCGCGCCGCCTGGCGAAACCTGCGGATCGGCCAGATGTCCGCGCGCGCCAAGGCTGCGCCGCCCGCCCCGCGGGGCCAGTGCCAGTTCGAACGGAGCGCCGGTCTTCTGCGCCTTGCGCACCGCATCGCTGAGCTGCGATAGCTGGACTTCATCCAGACCCTTGCCGCCCGCATCGAGTTCGCTCAGATAGCCGGGCATCGCATCGAGCCCAAACCAGCCGGCGAGCCGGGCGGGGCCTTCGATCTTGCCGTCTGCCCGCACCAGCAGCGGCAGAGCGGGCGCTTCCTCGATCATGCGCGAAAGCCGCCGGGCAAGGCGCTGCGTCGCCTCCCCCCGCGCCAGCCGGCTGCGCGCAGACAGCACAGCCCAGGCCGCGGCCAGCGTCCATGCAGCCAGAACCAGCGCGATCAGAACAAGGGCAAACTGCGGGATGACCATCGCAGCTTGGCTAGGGTGCGCCGCGGCAAATTACAATGTCAGGCCGGGCACAAGCTGTGGGATGGCCGCATGAAAACAAGGCCCGCGCTTGCACGCGGGCCTTGTTTTGCAGTGATGCAGGCAGCGCCCGCCTCTTTTGCCGATCAGTAGCGATAGTGATCCGGCTTGAACGGGCCTGCCTCGGGCACGCCGATGTACGCGGCCTGCTTGGGCGAAAGCGCCGAAAGCTGCACGCCAAGTTTGGCGAGGTGCAGCGCCGCCACCTTCTCGTCGAGGTGCTTGGGCAGCACATAGACCTGATTGGCGTAGTTCTCCGACTTGGTGAACAGCTCGATCTGCGCCAGCGTCTGGTTGGTGAAGCTTGCGCTCATCACGAAGCTGGGGTGGCCGGTGGCGCAGCCCAGATTGACGAGGCGGCCCTTGGCCAGAATGATGATCTGCTTGCCATCGGGAAATTCCACCAGGTCGGTGCCCGGCTTCACTTCGGTCCACTTGTAGTTGTCGAGCGCCGCAATCTGGATCTCGCTGTCGAAGTGACCGATGTTGCACACGATCGACATGGGCTTCATCGCCTTCATGTGATCGGCGGTGATAACGTCTTCGTTGCCAGTGGCGGTCACGAAGATGTCGCAGCGCTTCACCGCTTCGTCCATGGTGACGACTTCATAGCCTTCCATCGCGGCCTGCAGTGCGCAGATCGGATCGATCTCGGTCACCATCACGCGCGCGCCACCCTGGCGCAGCGAGGCGGCCGAACCCTTGCCCACATCGCCGAAGCCGGCCACGCAGGCAACCTTGCCGGCGAGCATGACGTCCGTCGCGCGGCGGATCGCGTCAACCAGCGATTCCTTGCAGCCATAGAGGTTATCGAACTTCGACTTGGTGACCGAATCATTCACGTTGATGGCGGGGAACGGCAGCTTGCCGTCCTTGGCGATTTGATAAAGGCGGTGCACGCCCGTGGTCGTCTCTTCCGAAACGCCCTTGATAGCCTTGACCGTCTCGGTCAGGTAGCCGGGCTTCTTCTTGAGGAACGCGGTCAGCGCGCGAACGAACTCGATCTCTTCGGCGTTGCTGGGTTCGAACAAGGTCTCACCCGCTTCGACGCGCGCGCCCCACAGCGCGAACATCGTGGCATCGCCGCCATCATCAAGGATCATGTTGGCGGTGTGGCCCGAACCATCGGCATCCCACTCGAAGATCGAGCCGACATAATCCCAATATTCGGCAAGGGTTTCGCCCTTGATCGCGAAGACCGGCACACCGGTTGCCGCGATCGCAGCAGCGGCGTGGTCCTGCGTCGAGAAGATATTGCAGGTTGCCCAGCGCACATCGGCGCCCAGCGCGGTCAGCGTTTCGATCAGCACGGCAGTCTGGATCGTCATGTGGAGCGAGCCGGTGATGCGCGCACCTTTCAGCGGCTGTGAAGCGCCGAATTCCTCACGCAAGGCCATCAGGCCGGGCATTTCGGTTTCCGCGATCCGGATTTCGGCGCGGCCGAAGTCCGCAAGGCCGATATCGGCGATCACATAGTCTTTACGGGCTTCAAGCACGCTGGCCACGAGGCAGTCTCCAATTTTTTGCGTCAAAACGACGAAAGGCCCGCCAAGGGGGTGAGCCATCTGAGCCCCCCTTAGCGGGCCTCGCGCCCGAGCGCAATTACTATATAAAGATGTCTTTATATGATGCCCGGAAGGGCTGGACTTACTACTTGCGCCGGGCTGGCAGCACGGCTGCGGCAATCTGCACCGGGCAGGCATCAAGCGCGACATCGTCACCCACCAGCATGGCCGCAGCCTTGGGCAGCGCCTCGTCGCTGCCTTCCGCCAGGGCGGCGGTCACTTCGCCCAGATCGGCGCAACCATAGCCAGCCTGCTCGCCATAGCGGTTGGCCATGCGAACGCTGGCCTGATCAAGCATCTGCAGCGCGCCCACCGCGCCAAGCCGGGCGCGCATTTCGCCCAGAATCGCCATGTTGGCCTTGCCCAGTTGCGGACGGTGGCGCAGCAGGAACCGGTCATAGGCGGCGCGGTAATCCTGCGCTGTCCCCCGGCAGCGCAGCGAACCAACCATAAGCATGACATCCAATTGCCGCAGCTTTGCAGCGCTGACCAGATCGGCCGACCAGCAGGCCGGTGCGGCCCATACCGGCGTGCTGGCTGAAATCGTGATCGCGCCTGCCATCGCGGCGGCGCAGATCGATTTCGTCAGAGTACGAAGGTGCATGTCCCAATTCTCCCCTGAAGCCACTGTGGCTTCACGAGGGGGAATCTGGTCGAGGCGCTTTACCGTTCCTTCAAGACATGCGGTGAAGCGCACTTAACCATGCGCCGGTGCGGTTGCGCTGTCACACACCGTGCCTATATCGGCATATGCGCATCAACGCACAGACCCCTTTTGAGAGGAACTCTCCCATGACGATTGCGGTTGGAGACAAGCTGCCCGACGTGAAGCTGGTGAAAGCCACGGCCGATGGCATCGATGCGGTGCAGTCCGCCGAATACTTTGCCGGCAAGCGCGTGGCGCTGTTCTCGGTGCCGGGTGCGTTCACGCCCACCTGCTCGGCCAAGCACCTGCCGGGCTTCGTGGAAAAGGCCGCCGAAATTCGCGCCAAGGGCGTGGACGAGATCGCCTGCACCGCAGTCAACGATCCGTTCGTAATGAAGGCCTGGGGCGCCGCTTCGGGTTCGGCCGATGTGACCATGCTGGCCGATGGCAATGGCGATTTCGCCAAGGCGCTGGGCCTGACGATGGATGGCAGCGGCTTTGGCCTTGGCCTGCGCGGCCAGCGTTTCGCCATGGTCATCAACGATGGCACGGTGGAACAGCTCCATGTCGAAGCCCCCGGAGACTTCAAGGTCTCTGCGGCCGAGTATGTGCTCGAGAACCTGTGACGTAATACATCGTAATACTGATGCCGCAGTGCAGCGCATACGGCGCGGTGCTGCGGCATGAAGTGCCCATGAAATTGCCCGTTTGCAGGCTTGACGACTGTCAAATATTTGCCATCCTCGCGTCGCTGCACCGCACAATGGGGGCGTTGATGGACGGTATTCGAGTCGGTGTTCAAGTCGGCAGACGCATTGTCGGAACCCAATCACCGGTCACGATCGGGTGGGACAACATTCCGAGGGTCGAAGGCGGGCCCTTCAAGCGCCTGTTCTTCAGCTGGTTCCAGCCTGCCGTTCTCTTCGCGATGGTCGCGTTCTGGTATTATGCGCCCAATTCCATCGCCAAGGCATCCACCGCAATCGGCATCGGCATCGGCTTTCGCCTGCTGCTCCAGCTCCTCGAATTCGTGAACCCACGCCACGAAAGCTGGCGCATCACATGGAAGGAACTGGCCACCGACTTGTTCTATGTCGGCATTTCCTACACGCTGGTGAATCTGGCTGAAAACTACATCGGCAGCGATGTCGCGATCGAGGCGATCCAGAGCGGGATGCACCTTGAGAAATTCGCGTGGTTCACCGGCATGCCGCTGCTGGTGCAGGCGCTCCTGATCCTGTTCATCTTCGATTTCGGGCAATACTGGATGCATCGCGGGATGCACAACTGGTACCCGCTATGGCTGCCGCATTCGGTGCATCATTATATCACCCAGCTCAATGTCCACAAAGGCGCGGTGGGCAACCCGGTGGAGCTGTTCCTGATCGGGCTGGGCATTGGCGGTCTGTTCGATTTCCTGCCGCGCGCTTTCCTGCTGGCCGGAGCCATCGGCATGTCGGTCGGCGCATATCAGCACATCAATGTGCGCTTCAACACCCCGCGCTGGTGGCGTTTCGTGTTCAACACGACCGAACATCACAGCCTGCACCATTCGCAGGATTTCGAATCGACCCGCAGCAACTATGCCGGCACTTTCATCCTGATCGACCGCATGTTCGGCACTTGCATCGACGGTGAGGCGGAACTGCTGGGCATGGAAGGCGGCCGCCGGATGTCGATCCGCGAACAGATGCTCTATCCCTTCACTGAAGGCTGGAAGGCCTGGAAGCAGCG
>JAIXYF010000316.1 GCA_027490345.1 Novosphingobium sp. | reverse complement strand
CTGGCGATTTTGTATTGGAGGGTTGGGGCTTCATCTTCGTTCCTTCGTCACTACGACGAAGCCCCAACCCTCCTTAAATCACAACCTCGAATCTGTGCCATTGGTGCTGACGGGGGGCAAAAAGGCATAACGCTCGGTAGGATACAACTTGTGGTAAATGATCCATCCTTTGGTGCGTTTCCCCGACCGAAGGGGAAGGCCGCGCCCAATGCTACCCCCAGTTTTGCTACTGGTACAAACGCTGGATCACAGCCCGACACGGCGTGGAGCAAGGATATCAGAGACTACTACAATGCCGTTATGCAGGAGCCGGTCCCCCAGGAATTGCTCGATCTGCTCGCCAGGATCGCCACGGACAAAGCCGAGTAGGCAGCCCGGCCAGGGGCCAAACAACCCTCCACCAAGGTTCCTATCTGCTGAAGGGACCCACATGACCCGCCGCGCGTTAAGCCAAGCACAGGCCCATCCTGTTCGATTGGTCTGGCCAGCAGCACCATGCTGCTTTTCAAAGGAGTTGGTTCATGGGTAAGCTTCAGAGATCGGCACCCTCCCCGTAAACCATCTGCGCGACGCTAGTGGCCACGGCCTATCCCCTTGCGGGTGTCGTGGCCGATCTTGTTCCAGCCTGCGCCGCAGATCCCCGGAGGCGCGCAGGCCTGCTCATCGTTTCGATCGTGGCAGCAGAGGGCGGTTCCCGGCCGATTACCGGCCGGTCTTGTCACCGGCTCGTGCAATCGCGACGAAGCAGGCCGGCTCCTGCGGGAACCAGCCTCTTCTGCAAGCAGTCGCGCGTAGGCGAAGCAGCGCCGCGTCTGCCCTCGGAAACTACGCTGCCACTCTGGCTGGCACCGGAGCACCGGCACTGCGGCACAGTAGCCGACTGGGTACTTTCCGATCCTGTTGTGCGTCCCCCTCCCCGCCTAGATTCGACAAGATCGATGCGGCATCCAGCCCAGGCTTCCTGCCCGGCCTGAAACGTCCCGCACCGGCTCAGCTTGCTAGAACAACACATCATGCGCCTCATCCTCCTTGGTCTTGCCGCGACTGGCCTTCTGGCCGGCTGCACCGGATATGGGGGCACAGAACCCATGCAATCGCAGTGGAGCCGCTACGATTACAATCGCCCGGATCCCAGCTACGGCGGCTATCAGGCAGACCGCTACCATCGCGAGGATCAAGTCCGCTACCAAGAGCGCCGGATGGGTGACAACGAACGCATCTATCGCGGACAGGACGGCCGCTACTATTGTCGCCGTTCGGATGGCACGACTGGCCTCGTTGTCGGTGCAGTCGCCGGCGGCGTTCTGGGCAACGTAATTGCCCCAGGCAACTCCGATCTGCTGGGCACCGTGCTTGGCGCTGTTCTCGGCGGTGTAGCCGGCCGAGAAATTGACCGCATGCGCGACGTGCGCTGCCGCTGAGACGCCGACAGCCGCCTTGCATTCCCCAGTCCGTATCGTTCCCGAAACAGCGGACCAGTCGGACCAAACCGGAGGTCTTTCATGTCATTGGGCCTGATACTCGTAATCGTACTCGTCATCTTTCTTCTGGGCGGCTTCAGCGGCCGGCTGGGCGGCTATGGCTACGGCTATGGCACTGGCGGTGTCAGTGTGATCGGGATCGTCCTCATCGTGGTAGTGATCCTGCTGCTGACCGGCCGAATATAGCGGCTGCGGGCGAAAATCGCCTGCTTCCAATCATTCTTGTCCGAGCAGAAGGAGCCCTTTCATGCGCTCGATCATCATTCTTGCGGCCCTCGTCGCCACTGCCGTGCCACTTGCCTCTGCCTCGGCGCAGACCATGCGGGGCTATGTCTCGGTCCCGGCACGGCTCTATTCCGGGCCGCTGCGCGATTATCCCAGCGTGCGCACCCTGCGCCGCGGCGCTGTGGTGAGCGTGCTTGGCTGTTTGCGCGATTGGACCTGGTGCGACGTGACTTACCGGGGCACCCGCGGCTGGATTGCGGGCAATGCCCTGCGCGTGCGCCGCGATGGCCGTCGCCGTGGCATCGGCGCCAACATGGGCGTCGGCGTGACCACTTTCACGTTCGGTTCCTACTGGGACGACCACTATCGCGGCCGATCCTTCTATGGTCAGCGCCAGCGGTGGCAGTCGCAATCCGACAACGCCTATCGCCCCGAATGGGGCGTACGCGAGCAACGCCGCAACGAAGGCGCCAACCACGATCGCGGCCCGAACCGCGAACAGCGCAAGGATCCGCAGCACCGCCCGCTGCTGGCCCCGCAGTACATGGCGGAGCCCTATCGTTTTCCCGATCGAGAAGGCGCCATGCCAAGGATGCCCGATCGCCCGCAAAGCGGGTACGGGCCCGGAAAAAGCAGTGAAACCGGCATCGATATTCCCGGCGTCTCCGCCACGATCCAGAACCTCAGCCAGGCCAAAAACGCTGGGCTTCCGCAACACTGACTGCGTCTCGGCTTGGTAATGCCTCCCCTCCCGCAAAATCGGGCCGAGACACACGGGAACGTGCCGGAACCTATGCTGCGGCAAGGTTCCGGCACGCTCTTGCCCAACACCGCATGCCCTGATCGCAGGGCCCCTGCCCGAGTATCCCGACAAATCGCTGATCACTCTCATCATCATTCTGATCGAGGCCGATCGCTGGGACGACGCTGGGTGGCTCGGTAACCTGCTGCGTGAACCGCGCCGACATTACACGCATGTCCTTGCCAAGCAGGTCCAGAACGACAGAACTTCATGACAGACGTCCAGCGACATGCGCCAAGCCGCACTGTCGCAGGTCACCTCCGATCGCTTGGAAGCGAGCGGGACACCGCAGTTTGGCCAGGAAGGCCGGGCTTGAGTAGTTTCCGAGGCTGCGTCTCCGCCGTGTCCCTGGGTTAGCCTTGCCCCACATGGCTAGGCCCGATTGCCCGGCAAATCTCGCTTTTGGCGCAAAAGGACCAGACGCAATGAGCAAATACTATTTTGTCGGCAGCGGCATAGCATCGCTGTCCGCCGGCGCGGTCAGGCCAACGTACACAGCGATGTGCGTTGCACAAGCGGCTTCGAGCACCTCGCGCGCCTTGGGAACGCGGTCGGCCGTATCATGCCCCGTCACACTGCGGCAGGGCCGAGCGTGCGGCTGACCAGCACCAAGGTGGCATCACCCGGATAGGGCGCAGCTTTGAAGCCCATTTCCCTTTCGAGCTCGATCGCGACATGATTGTCCGCGCTTTCGATCGATTCGAGCACTTTCACGCCCTTGGCTTCGGCGTGGCGGGCGATGTGGGCGAGCAATTCCCACGCCACGCCGCGGTGCTTGTAGTCCTCGTGAATGGAAATCGCGACTTCGCCCCGCTCCAACTTTGGATCACAGGCAAGCATGCCGGTGGCGATCATCGTGCCATTTTCCTTATCGAACGCGAGGAAGTTCTCGGTCGCCTCATGGTCCACTGCCACCAGCGCGACAATCCGGTCGTGCCCGACCACCTTGAGACCCGAGAGGAACCGGAAGCGCAGATCATCATGCGAAACATGCGCAAAGAACTCGGTGAGGCCCGGCTCGTCGGCAAGGTTGACCGGCCGGACTGCAAAGCGGAAGCCCGTGTGGGTCGTGATCAATTGGGTCGATTCGTTCACCATGGTATCTCCTTGGGTCCGCCCGCTGAAAATGCGGAGGGCCTCCGGAGCACGGTTGCCTGCCAGACGCTTCTCCGCCAGCATCGGAGTCTACGCTGATGCTTCGGGCACAAAGCTTTTTGACTACAGGCGGGCGGCGCTGCTCACCCAGTTTTTCAGCGCGCCCGGCAGGTTTCCGTCAGGCTGCTGGTCGACCGATGGCCGGTTCGCGGCTCCCTAGATGGCCACCAACCACCGCGCGATTCATTTGGTGCCCTGCCGAATGGAACAATCACTTGCTGTGAGGATTAGTGAACATGGCCATGCCACCCTTGCATCACGATCGGCACCTCATCTCGCGCACCAGCCTGCTCAGCCGGGAGGTCATACCTTTCGCGCTTATGCTGGTGGCACTGATGGGCGCGGCGCTGGCAGTCGACGCAGGCCTGCACCTTGCTGGTGCAGTATGGATCGGCCGCTATCTTGGCATCCCCGGCGTGCTGCTGATCCTCGCTTCGTCAGCCTATTCGCTGCGCAAGCACAAGGTCATCTCCTCGGGCAAACCAGTCACGCTGCTGCGCCTGCATGAGCGTCTGGCCTGGGCGGGATCACTGCTGATCCTGATCCATGCCGGCATCCATTTCAACGCGGTGCTGGCCTGGCTGGCCGTCGCGGCCATGCTGATCAACGTCGCGAGCGGCCTCACCGGCAAATACCTGATGGGCCCGGCCCGCAAGCGGATGGTCGCGAACCGCGCGCGGCTTGTTGAGGCAGGGCTAACGGATGGGGCGCTGGACGAAGAAACGCACTGGGACAGCCTGACCTATGATCTCGTCAAGTCGTGGCGCATCATCCATCTGCCGATCACGCTGGCCTTCTGCGTACTCGCACTGGCGCACATCGCCTCGACTTTCTTGTTCTGGGGGTGGCACTGATGCGCGGCTGGGGTCTCTGGCTGCTGATCTGCGCCCTCGCCGGGGTAATCGTGCTGGCGTTTATCTGGCCGCAAGGGATGGTCGCGCCCGGCCCGGTGATACCGGCACACAGCGCCATCGCGGAAAACTGTTTTGCCTGCCACGCGCCGCTGCGCGGTGTTTCGGCGCAGCGCTGCATCGCCTGCCACAAACTGACCGACATCGGCATCCGCACCACTAAAGGCGTGCCGGTAAAATCAAGCGGGACCCGGATCGCGTTTCATCAGGCGCTCAGCGAGGCCAACTGCATGGCCTGTCACAGCGATCACACCGGGCCGCTACTGCTCAAAACGGCCCGCAGCAGCTTCGCGCATTCTCTTCTGCGCCCCGATCTGCGCCGCCAGTGCGCCGCGTGCCACCGTGCCCCTGCCACGCCGTTTCATGCACAGGCAGGAAGCAATTGCGCAGCCTGCCATTCGCAGGCAGCCTGGCAGCCCGCGACGTTCGATCACACGCGCTTCTTTGCCCTGACCGGCCCGCACAAGGCGGCCTGCACAACCTGCCACATCGGCGAGAACACCAGCCGCTACACCTGCTTCGGCTGCCACGAACATCAGCCCGACCAGATCCGCGCCAAACATGCTGAGGAAGGCATCCAGAACATCGGCAACTGCGCAGCCTGCCATCGCAGCGGTTCGGGTGAAGGCGCGGAAGGCCGCGAAGGCGGGGGCGGAGGTGCGCGCAGTGATTGATGCAGGTCTGACCCATGCCGAAGCTGCGGCCCGGATGGCTTCCGATGGCCCCAACGAGCTGGCCCGCGCGGGGCAGCGTTCCGTCCTGCGGATTGCGCTGGGTGTGGTGCGCGAACCTATGCTGGCGCTGCTGTTGCTGGGCGGAGGCGCCTATCTGCTGCTTGGGAGCCTGAGCGAAGCGCTGATCCTGCTAGCCTTCGCGACGTTCTCCATTGCCGTCACGGTGATTCAGGAAGCGCGGACCGAACATGTGCTTGAAGCCCTGCGCGACCTTTCTGCCCCGCGCGCGCTGGTCATCCGAGGGGGCACGCGGCTGCGCATTGCCGGACGCGACGTGGTGCGCGGCGATCTGATCGTGCTGGAACAGGGCGACCGGATCGCTGCGGACGCGCGGCTGGTGGAAGCCCATGACCTGCAGGCCGATGAATCGCTGCTGACGGGCGAATCCGTGCCGGTCGGCAAGATCGCGGCAGCCGCGAGCGCGAACGAAACAGTGCCGCGCCCCGGCGGAGAGGGCTTGCCGTTTCTGTATTCGGGCTCGCTCGTCACACGCGGCAGCGGGATCGCGCGCGTTCTGGCGACTGGGCCGCGCAGCGAGATCGGTCGGATCGGCCAATCGCTTGCAGGTCTCGAAACCGAAGCCCCGCGTCTGCGGCGCGAAACCACGCGGATCGTGGGCTGGTGCGCCTTGGGCGGTAGTGCGGTGGCGCTTCTGGTGGTCCTGTTGTTCGGCCTGCTGCGTGGCGGGTGGATCGAGGCGGTGCTGGCCGGGATCGCGATCGGCATGTCGATGCTGCCCGAAGAGTTTCCGGTGGTGCTCACCGTTTTCCTCGCGATGGGCGCTTGGCGAATTGGCAAGGTCGGCGTGCTCACCCGCCGCGCTGCCGCAATCGAGACTTTGGGCTCGGCAACCGTGCTGTGCACCGACAAGACTGGAACGCTGACCGAAAACCGCATGTCGGTCACTGCGTTGTGGCTGCCTTCGGGGGAGACTTTTGCGCTGAAGCCGGGATCAGCAGTGCCGGATGGCTTTCGCGCCTTGGTCGAGACTGCGGCGCTCGCCAGTGCGCAGGCCCCCAGCGATCCGATGGAAATTGCGCTTCACGGCGCCCGCGGCAAGGAAGCGCCGCTCGCCGAAGCGCACGGCGATCTGGTGCAGGCCTATGCGCTTCGTCCGGACTTGCTCGCGATGTCGAATATCTGGGATGATGGCGAGGAATTGCAGCTCTCCGCAAAGGGGGCGCCGGAGGCGATTGCCGGGCTGTGCCGCCTGTCGGATAGCGACCACGCGGCCATGAAGGCAGCGGTCGAGGCGATGGCAGAACGGGGCATCCGCGTTCTGGCTGTCGCCACCGCCGCTCCGAAGGACCGCAACTGGGCCAAGAGCCAGCATGCCTATCACTATGCGCTGGCCGGGCTGGTCGGGCTCGCCGACCCCTTGCGGGCCAGCGTTGCCACCGCAGTGGCCGAATGCCGCAGCGCTGGCATCCGCGTGGTGATGATTACCGGCGATCACGCGGCCACGGCACGCGCCATCGCGACCGAGGCAGGGATCGCGGCAGGCGATGTGCTGACCGGCGACGAACTTGCCGCGCTGGACGATCCTGCACTTGCACAGCGCCTGAAGACGGTAACCGTGTTCGCCCGGATCATGCCCGAGCAGAAGCTGCGCATCGTGCAGGCGTTCAAGGCGGCGGGCGAGATCGTTACCATGACCGGCGACGGGGTGAACGACGCGCCCTCGCTCAAGGCCGCGCATATCGGCGTGGCGATGGGCCAGCGCGGCACCGATGTGGCACGCGAGGCGGCAGCGATTGTGCTGATGGACGACGACTTCGGCGCGATCGTGCAGGCGGTGCGGCTCGGGCGGCGGATCTACGACAATCTGCGCAAGGCCATGGCCTTCATCTTCGCGGTGCACGTGCCGATAGCCGGCCTTGCGCTGATCCCGTTGCTCTTCGGACTGCCGCTGCTGTTCGGCCCGATCCACATCGCGCTGCTCGAAATGGTGATCGATCCGGTCTGCGCGCTGGTGTTCGAGGCGGAGGAGGACGAGGCCGATATCATGACACGCCCGCCGCGCGCTCCGGACGAGCCGCTGTTCTCATGGCGGATGATCGCCTGGAGCGTGTTTCAGGGCGGCACTGCGCTTGCCATGCTGGCCGCCGTGCTGTTCGTGGAGACCGCGAACGGCATGCCCGAGTCCGAATTGCGGGCGCTGATGTTCTTCACGCTGATTGCGGCGGTTCTGGCGCTGATCTTCGTCAACCGCTCGTTCAGCGCATCGCTAGGGCAAGCGCTGCTGCGGCCCAACCCGGCCTTGCGCATCGTCCTCATGGCCATCGGCGCGATCACCGGGGCCATCCTGTTCCTCCCTTCAGCACAAACTCTGCTGAAGTTCGGCGCGATCGCATGGGGTGACATGGCGCTGGCTGGCGTTCTCGGCGCACTGCTGCTGGCTGTTCTTGAAGCAGGCAAGTTGGCTCTCGGCCGGTTTCTGCAGCGCCGGGGGCAGACTGCACCGCTTTTTCGTGATGCCGCTGCATGACCGCACAGCCAAACCCTCACAGCTCCATGGAGCACGTTTTTCTGCTCATGCTGGTCGTGGCTGTCACGCTTGCCTTTGCCTGGCTGGCGGGGCCCTTCGCTGGTGCGATCCTGTGGGGGGTGATTGCTGCCATTCTCTTCGCCCCACTCAACGCCGCGCTGTTGCACCGCGCGCCGGGGCGGGCCAATCTGGCGGCTGCCAGCACGCTTCTGGCTGTCATCGCGGTCGCGGTCGTTCCGGCCATGCTGCTGGGCGCCGCACTGCTGAGTCAGGCTGCGGCGACTTATGCCAGTCTGCAATCGGGCGAGATCGATTTCGCCCGGGGTTTCGCATCGGCCGAGCAGCATCTGCCGCAAGCGGTGCGCGGCTGGCTCGCGGATCTTGGCCTCGGCGATTTCACTCAGGTGCGCGAGCGGATCGCCCGAACCTTTGCGAGCAGCCTTCAGCCTATTGCGGGCCGGGCGCTCGATGTGGGGCAATGGGCACTCGCCTTCTTCCTGTCGCTCGGGGTGATGCTCTACCTTACCTTCTTCCTGCTGCGTGACGGCAGGCAGATCATCAGCCGGATCGAGAGCTGCCTGCCGCTGCCGCCCGATCAGCGCAGCCTTTTGACAGCGCGGTTCGTCGCGGTGGTGCGCGCCACGATCAAAGGCAGCCTGATCGTCGCCGTGCTGCAGGGGTTGATCGGGGGCATCGCCTTCTGGATGCTGGGGATAGGCGGCGCACTGCTGTGGGGCGTGGCGATGGGGGTGTTCTCGCTGTTTCCCGCCGTCGGCACCGCGTTCATCTGGGTCCCCGTCGCCGCATGGCTGCTGCTCACGGGAGACCTTTGGCGCGGCGGCGCCTTATTCCTTCTCGGCTTCTTCATCATCAGCAGTATCGACAATGTGGTCCGCCCGATCCTCGTTGGGCGCGATGCGCGGATGCCGGACTACATCGTGCTGATCGCAACGCTCGGCGGGTTCGAAATGATGGGCTTCAATGGTTTCGTTATCGGGCCAGTGATCGCAGCGCTGTTCATGGCGGTCTGGGAGATCTTTCGCGACGCTCGGCCGGCTGCGTAGATTCCGACACTGTCGCGGCCAGAGGTGCAGCCGCATACCTCAGGTTCACAGTGGTGAGCCTCACCCCCTGCCCCATTGCTTCGGCAGCTTGAGCGCGCCGGCTTCCGGCAGCCCAAGGCGATACCGCTGCACGCTCATTCCAGTGGGAAAACTCATGCGCAGCCGTTCGCTCACAGCCGCCGTCATGCGCAGGCCGGCATGAGGCTGGGGCTCCGGCTGATCGCGGCTCCCGGCGTGCTGACACTGTCCGCTTGTGTGGTCGGGCCAAACTACCATCCCCCCGCGCTGTCGGCGCTGGCGGTTCCGCCCACATATTCGCTGCAGCCCGATCCTTCCGGTCAAAGGGCCACAGCTTTCTGGTGGAACCAGTTCGGTGATCCGGACCTGACCCGGCTGGAAGAGGCGGGCATTGCCGCCAACCTCGATATCGCGCAGGCTCTCTCGCGCCTACGCCAGGTGCGTGAGGCTCTGACGCAGGCGCGCAGCGCGGCTCTGCCGACGATTTCCGCATCGGGCGGCTATACCCGCACTCAGGCGATT
>JAIXYF010000280.1 GCA_027490345.1 Novosphingobium sp. | reverse complement strand
GGCCCACAGCCTGCATCTTGGTCGCCTGCGCAATCTCGCGCTTGAGGCGGGTTTCCTCCGACGAATCCTTGCGGCTGAGGATCACTGCGCCTTCACCCAGCCCGCGCACGCCCGCAAGGCTGAGCGAGACCGGATCTTCGGGCGCCGCGCGCAGGCGCACCGCGACATCGCCCGCGCCGCCGCTCCCCTGGGCAAAGCGGCGCACCGCATCGGCCAGCGCACCCTTGTCCTCTCGGATCACGAGATCGGAGGGATAAGGCGGCGGCCCGCTTTCACCATGCCCCGCCGCGCGCAGGAAGGCCTTGTTGGCGAACAGGAAGCGCCCGTCGCGGTCGGTCATGGCCAGGCCCAGCGGCAGCCGCGCCAGCAGCGCTTCGATCTGCGGAATGCCGGTGCGCGTATCGCCCACCCCGCCCTGGTTGTCGATCAGCAGGAACAGCGAGGCGGTCTGCGCGGGGTCTGCCGCCGCCGAACCGGTGGCGACGGCATCGGGATCGGCAATCGGCACATGCAGCATCCGCACCGAAGCGCCGCGCGTGCCTTCGCGCGCATAAAAGATGCGCTCCTGTTCATCGGCGCTGAAAAAGCCGACGAAATCATGGCCCGCCACGTCCGCTTCGCCGTCCCCCGCCGCCCGCGAGGCAAACAGCGCGTTGGCGGCGTGGATCAAGCCATCGGGCGCCACGACGGCCACCTGAATGCCCTCGCGCGCCAGCGCCTTGCCCAGCTTGCCGCGCACATGACCGATCACATCGTCCAGCGGATCGCGCCGCACGATAGGGGTGAATCGCCAAATCAGGAAATCCTGCCCACGCCCGGCGCGGTCGATATCGAGGCGCCATTCGTGCCCGCCCGCCAGCACCGGCTCATGCGCCGCGCTGCCATCACGCCAGGCGGCGCGTGCGGCGGTTTCGAGCGCATCGCTGGCCGGGCCTTCCAGCCCGAGCCGGGGTGGCACCGCGCCGATCCCGAAGCATTCGGCAAAGCGCGCGTTGGCGCAAGTCAGCCGCCCGGCCCGATCGATGATCGCGGTCGCTTCCTCGCCCCGCTCGATCGCGGCATGGGTGACAGACCAATCGGGCGGCGCAAAATCAGCCACTTCGGCCGGCTCGCGCGCGCGCAGGGCAAATGCCAGCGCAGCGGCGAGGCAGCCGGTCCCCATGGCATAGGCCAGCGCCACCACCGGCTCGCCCGATGCAAACCACAGCACCAGCGCGCTGGCGCCAATGCCCAGCACCACCAGCAGCCGTTCGCGCCAGCGCGGTTCCTCGGCACGCCGTGCCGCAGCAGTGAGTGTGCGCACGCTCATCCCCGGTCGGGCGCTTCGGCCGCACGGACAAGGCGCATGCGGCGGCGGCGCGCGGTCCACAGCCGCCAAAGGATGATCGCGGCGAAATAGCCGACCACAGCCGAAACGAACGAGATGACAAACAGCCCCAGCACCAACGCCGGTGCCGCGGACGACACCAGCCAGGCCGCCCATTCGCGCAGGCCCGCGCCCTGATCGATCAACGCCTGAAACGTGGTGAGATCGGCATCGAGGCCGAGGAAACTGCCCACCCATAGTGCGGCCAGCAGGATCATCGGGGTGGTTGCGGGGTTTGACAGGAACGTGGCAGCCGCCGCCAGCGGCACATTGGCGCGAAACGGCACGCACATCAGCGCCGCGCCGACGATCTGCACCCCGGGGATCAGCGCGAAAATGCCCACGAACAGGCCCACCGCCACCCCGCGCGGCACCGAGCGCCGGGTATAGCGCCACAATTCGGACCGGGCCGCCAGCGGGCTGACAAAGCGGTTCTGCACCAGCGCCTCACGCGAGGGGACGATCCGTTGTGCCCAGCCCGGCACCCGCTCGCGCCGGTTTGCGCGGGTTTCGTGCTTACCCATGGTCGCGCATGATCCGCGCCTTGTCGCGCTGCCAATCGCGGTCCTTGATCGTGGCGCGCTTGTCGGCGTTGTTCTTGCCTTTCGCCAGCGCGAGTTCGACCTTCGCGCGGCCCCGCCCGTTGAAATAGACCGACAGCGGCACCAGCGTCATGCCTTTGCGCTCCACCGCACCGGTAAACCGGGCGATCTCGCGCTCTTTCAGCAGCAGCTTGCGCGGGCGCTTGGGCTCATGGTTATAGCGGTTGCCGTGGCTGAATTCCGGCACATTGGAATTGACCAGCCAGACCTGCCCGTCCTTCACTTCGGCATAGCTCTCCGCGATGGAGCCTTCGCCAAAGCGCAGCGATTTCACTTCGGTGCCGGTCAGCGCGATGCCCGCTTCATACACATCCTCGATGAAATACTCGAAGCGCGCGCGGCGGTTTTCGGCGACGATCTTCTTCTTGTCGAAGGCGGGCGGGGTAGGACGGACCATGGTCTTCGCCATGTAGGCTCCCCCCGCCAGAAAGAAAAGGGAGCCTGCGCCAGTGAGAGCTTGCCAAGCGCTCGCTGCAGTGCACAAAAGGCGCCCAAAGCATTTACCGGAGCACCCATGGACCTTTCAGGCAAGATCACTCTGGTCACTGGCGCGGCCAGCGGCATCGGCCTCGCCATCGCGCAGCGCTATGCGAGCGCCGGTGCCAAAGTCGCCATCGCCGATCTGAAGATGGACGCCGCCGAGGCTGCCGCCGCCGCGATCAACGCCGAGCGCCCCGGCGCGGCTATGGCCGTGGCGATGGACGTGACGGACGAGGATCAGGTGAACGCAGGCGTCGCTGCCGTGGTCGCGGCATGGGGCACGGTCGATGTGCTCGTCTCCAATGCGGGCATCCAGATCGTCAACCCCATCGAGCAATTCGCCTTTGCCGACTGGAAAAAGATGCTCGCCATCCACCTCGACGGCGCGTTCCTCACCACCAAGGCGGTGATCCCGCACATGTATGCGCAGGGCTCCGGCGCGATCCTTTACATGGGCTCGGTTCACTCCACCCTCGCGAGCCCCTTGAAGAGCGCCTATGTCACCGCCAAGCATGGCCTGATGGGCCTTGCGCGCACCGTCGCCAACGAAGGCGGCCCCAAAGGTGTGCGCACCAACGTGATCTGCCCCGGCTTCGTGCGCACGCCCTTGGTGGACAAGCAGATCCCCGAGCAGGCCAAGGAACTGGGCATCAGCGAAGAAGACGTGGTCAAGAAGGTCATGCTCGGCCAGACCGTCGACGGCGAGTTCACCACTGTGGACGATGTGGCCGAACTCGCGCTGTTCTTCGCGGGCTTTCCCAGCAATGCGCTGACCGGCCAATCGCTGGTGGCGAGCCATGGGTGGTCGATGCGCTAGGCGGCGTGGGTGGGTGGCAGCCGTGGGGCGGATTGCAGCTATCCCCCTCGACGTCGCCCCGTGCTTGACACGGGGCTTGGCTTTTCTATCTTGGACATTGCCCTGATACCTGGGCGCTGCAGAAGGGTAGCCCAGCCCCGTGTCAAGCACGGGGCGACGGGGAAGGGTCAGGTGTTTCAGGTTTCAAGCAGCAAGCGCTAGGCGGCTTGGGCGTTTTCCGAGAAAACGAACGACCGCTTTTCGAAAGCATGGTGAGCCGGTCGGATGGCAGGAATGTCGTGGAAAGCGGACAGTCTGGTTTGCGACAGCCGATTAATCATATGATCGGTAGGGACGGCCTCGACCACGTTCGCGGGCCATTTGGTGAGGTAGCCGGGTTTCAAATCGTTTGAGCTGTTTCAGGTAATCGGGGTCGAAGCGGACCGCACGTCGTAACCAATATCTGTAGGATGCAAGGTCGCCTCGATTGAAAGCGTCCATGGCGAGGTGTTGTGCGGCATACTCATAGCCTCCCCTATGCGCCCGATAATAGAGGCCAGCCCTGCTGAACCAGTCCGCAATCCGTCCCCCCATAGGGAAGGTGTCGGCAAGCGTGACCATTGCCGAGAAGTCGCCACCCAATGCTAGATGCCACAAGATAGGCACATGCAACCCACACCCGTGCTCATCCTTGATCGACCAATACCGCTTCCAAAGGGCATCACGTTTTGTGGGGCTATTTCGCGCGATCATTCAGTCAAACTACACTGCAGCTTCGAGATAGCAACGTCCGCAGTGTTGTCGTGTCCAGAACGGCAACTTCCAGAAAGACCTTCCAGATAGCTGACATTGACCACACGACTGGATTTCAGCCCCCACCCAACCAACCAGCCCCGATCTCGCCACGATGCCCTTCAGGTGCCAGCGCGGCGCGCAGGGCTTCCAGCAGAGGCAGAAGCCCTTCCGTGAAGGCATAGGGCGGATTGACGATGAACAAGCCCGCGCCGTTGTAGATGCCGGGCTGATCGCTGTCGTAGAGCCAATGCTCCACCACCAGAAACTTCGGAATACCGAGCCGCCGAAGCTCTTCCTTCCACCGCACATGCGTCGCGCGGTCCTTCAGCGGATACCAGATCACCGTCACACCATGCGCCCATTTGCGGTGCGCGGCAGCAAGCGTCGCGGTAATCCGCGCGCGTTCGTCCGTCTGCTCATAGGGCGGATCGACCACCACCACGCCGCGCGGGGATCGGGGCGGCAGCAGAGCCAGCCACAGTTCATAAGCGTCACGCTCATGAACCGCAGCAGATGTACCGCGCATCGCGCCGCGCAGGGCATAAGCGTCCTCGGGATGTTTTTCGTTGAGGATCAGGAAATCCTGGGGGCGCAGCAACTGCGCCAGAATTTGCGGCGAGCCGGGATAGAGGCGCGGCCCCGCCTGCCCCACCTGCCCCGCATTTACCGCCTGAACCGCAGCGCGGTAGTCGTCCAGCAAGGGGTTCGGATCGGCAAAAGCCCGCAGCACGCCCTGCGCGGCCTCACCGGTTCGCCCGGCTTCCTCGCCGTTCAGGTCATACAGCCCGCAGCCGGCATGGGTGTCGATCAGGGTCAGCGCGCTGTCCTTGATCTGTAGAGCCCGCACAAGCGCGATCAGCAGGCTGTGCTTCACGACATCGGCGCTGTTGCCGGCATGGAAGGAATGGCGATAATTCATGCGGGTTCAGAG
>JAIXYF010000371.1 GCA_027490345.1 Novosphingobium sp. | reverse complement strand
CTGCGCGCGCAGCTTGGCATCCTCGCTCGTGCCCGAACGCGAATTAAGCGCGGCAGCCTCAAGCGAGCGCAGCGCCACGCCGAGGTTTTCCTTCTGGCGAGCCTTCACGCTCTGCCGGAACAACTGGATGCTTTCCTGCTCGGACCGGCCCGAAAACTGGATTTGCCGGAGCAGATCGCCCAGCCGCGCGCCATAAGGCAGGACATAGCCCTGCGCGCTCTCATGCTCGCCTTCGATGCGCACGGTGATCGTGCCCGGCTTCTTGTCCGCGGTGAATTCGATCTCGTCGCCGTTCTGCAATTCGACCGCGTCGGCATTGGCGATGGCATAATACTCGACATTACGCACGGGGCCCGTGTTGCGCACCACCCGCATGTTGGTGGCCGAGGCAAGCGGCCGCGCCATCAGGATCAGATCCTTGCTGGTGGCGCGTACGCCGGCGGGGAATTCGAAAACATTGGCATTTTCGGCAAGGCCGGAGACCTTGACCGTGTTTTGCCGCGGCCCGACGAACACGACATCGCCGTCTGCCAGATTGACCAGCGGCATGATCCCGCGAAACAGGAATTCATAGAGATTGACGCGCGCACGCACTTGCTCGCCGCGCTTGACCTGCACCTGGATGAACGATCCCCGATCAGGATCAATGCCGCCCGCCAGATCGAGGTAGTGCAGCAGGCTGTCCATGCTCGTGCCGTCATACATGCCGGGGCGGCGCACGAAGCCGCTGACGAAGACGCGGACCGGTTGCGCTTCGGCAAGGCTGGCATAGCTGGAAACATTGCTGCGGAACGAGCGGGCCGCAGCGGCCCTGACCACCTGCTGCAACTCCTGATTGCGCACCCCCAGCACCGCGATCGGGCCGATGGAGGGCAGGAAGATGTTGCCTTGCGGATCGACCGTCTGGACCTGGTTGAAGTTATAGGCCCCCCACAATCGCACCACGATCCGGTCGCCGGTGCCGATCACATAGTCGGGGTTGAACTGGCTTGCCCCGCTGCGCGCAAACGCGCCGGTGAACATGCTGGCACCGAAAGCGGGCGATTGCAGGTTCACGCGGTAATCGAACAGCGGCGCACCGCTCGGGACGACTTGCTGCACGGCGACATCGAGCGGGGTGGCCGAACCGGACGAGGGCGATGCAAGCACGGGAAGCGTGGCCACCGGGCCTGCCTGCGCGGCCGTAGTGGTGCTGCCCTGCGGCGCATTGTTCTGCGATGCCGACATCGCCGCCGCCATCGTGGCCGGATCCACTAGCCCGATCAGCGAATCCGTTGCCTCGGTCGAGAGCGGGTTCATCTGCGCGGCAACGGGCGTCGCCCCGAACAGCAGAGCAGCGGCGATCAAGACTGTGGTGATCCGGTGCAAGGTATGGCGTCCTGTCAATCGAAATGGTCGCGCACGATGGACACTAGCAGCAAGCTGATGCCCGCGATCAGCAGTGCGATGAGCGCGAATACCAGCGAATTGTAGGCCCGCCGCGGTTGCTCGGCATATTCCGGCAAAGTCGGCGTCTGCAGGATGGAGATCATCTTCACCGAGCGGGCCGCATCGATCCTGCCCTTTTCCAGCGCGGCAAGCGTGCTCTGGTAGAGGCTCTGCGTGAATGCGGCTTCCTGCTGCAGGCGCTGGAACTTCTCGCTGCTGCGGTTGAGCGCACCGGTTGCAGGCGAGGTGGTCTTGGTGCGTTCGAGGGTGATCTGGCGGCTGATCGAGGCGATCGGCTGGCGCACTGAAATCACCTCGGGGTGATCGGCCACGAGATAAGATTGCAAGGTGCCCAGTTGTACTTGCAGCGCGGTCTGGCGCGCTTCAAGCTGGGCGATGGTTTGCGCGGCCGAACGCAGGCTGTCTTCGGGCGATACCATGCCTGCCTCGCTCTGGAAGGCGAGCACTGCTTCGCGCGCCTTCTGGTTGCGCTGCGCGGTCTGCTCCAGCGCTTGTTCCAGAAAATCGACTTGCGCCGCCGCCAGCTTGTGATCGGTATCGTTCAGAAAGGCTTCGCCCTCACGCAGCATTTCGCGCACGATGGCCTGAGCAGTTGCAGGGTCGAACGCTTCGACCCGCAGTTCCAGCACCCCGTCATAATCATCGTAATCGATCCGCACGCGGCTGAGGAAATAATCGCGAAACCGTTCGATCGGCATGGCCGCGGACCCCGCGCGCGTGATGAAATCCCGGCTGCGGTTGCTGTAGTGGGCGCGCAGCTTCAGCTTTGCATCAAGCTTGCGCAGCATGTCGAACGAAAGCAGGTGATCGCGCAGCAGCATCTGATCGCCGCGATTGCCGGTACCCGAAGCGCCCGCCAGCAATCCGCCAAGATCGGTTGGGCCGCCTCCGGGCAATTGGGCGCGCTGCACCACCACGCTGGCCTGCGAGACATAGCGATCCGAGGCGAAACCCATCCAGTAGATCGTGGCCAGCAGGCTGGCCGCAAACGCCAGTCCCAGCACCACGCCAAAGGCGCTCAATCCCGCGGTCCGCCCCTGCGCGCCGGCCATGGCGCGCGCAAGGCGGCCGCGTAGCGCGCTCATCCGGCTACCATCAGCGGGATCGGGCTGGATGGGAGTCTCGACATTCATTGGGGAACGGTTTCCTTGTACGCCTGCAGCGCATCATCCAGCTTGTCGAACCAGTGGGCCTTTCCGCCTGAGATGAGCAGGCCCGCGGTGCAGAACTTGCGCAGCGTTCCGGGATCGTGTGACACCATGATCACGCTGGCCTCGTTGGCGCGGCGCCGGAATTCATCGGCAGCGCGCTGGCGGAAAGCAGCATCCCCGGCAGACGTCGCCTCGTCCGAGATATAGATATCGAAATCGAACGCCAGCGAAATGGCAAAGCGCAGACGCGCCGCCATGCCGGTCGAATAGGTGCGGATCGGCTCGTCAAACGCGGCGCCCAGCATCGCGAAGTCCTGAATCCGGGCCAGCCGTTCGGGAATATCGGCTTCGTGGCCATGGATACGGCAGACGAACTTGGCATTCTGGCGCCCGGTCAACGTGCCCTGCAGGCCGCCGCCAAAGCCCAGCGGCCACGAAACCCGGCAGGTGCGCTCCACTTCGCCCCGGGTCGGCTTGTCGAGCCCGGCCAGAATGCGCAGCAGTGTCGATTTGCCCGCGCCGTTGGCTCCGACAATGCCCACGCTCAGCCTCTGGGGAATGCTGAAGCTGAGATCTTCCAGCACCCAGCGCCCCGCGCCATGCGCGGTCCGGTAGCGTTTGTAGAGGTTGCGCACCGTGATCATTGTTCGGCAATCTGCATGGCAAAGCGCAGTTGCAGCACAAGCCCAGCAAGCACCAAAATGGTGGCACTGAGAAAAAGATAGCCCGGATCGGTTTCCGGCACACCTTCATAGCCCCGCGAAAGCGCCATGCGGGCCATTTCCACGCCGTGCGCCACGGGATTGAGCATCAGCACCTCGCGCCAGGGCTTCGAGAGCGAGGCGATGGGGAACATGATCCCGGAAATCAGATAGAGCGGCCGCAGCACCACCTGCAGCACCAGCCTGATTTCACGCACCAGCGATGTAGCGGCGGAAATCGTCATGCCCAGGCCGATGCCCAGCATCCACATGCCAAACAGCGCCTGGAGCAACCCCAGCGGAAAATCCGGATAGAGCACGTGCCCCATCATCAGCAGCAGCGCGGCCAGCAAAGCGGTCGCCAGCAGGTTCATCGCGCCTTCCAGAAAGGCCCGTGCGATCAGCGTGTCGATCGGCTTGACTTGCCGGTAGGCATAAAGCGCGCTGTTCTCGTTCGCTGCGGTCGAAACGCGGTCCGTGGTCTTGCGGAACATGAAATAGGCCTGCAGCCCGATCATCAGCCACATCGCGGTATCAAGATCACCCACCGTGCGGACACGGATCACGCTGTAGAGCACGATCAGATAGCCCACGTGCAGCACCGGCTCCAGCAGCACCCAGACCCACGAGACGCGCGAAGCGAACAGCTTCGCTTCGGCCTCACGCAGGATCAGCGCGCGCCAGACGCCAAGCGTCACGGCAAGCTGCGATCTGGGCACGTGGGTAGCGATCACCAAACTCCTCAAGGCCGAACGGAGGCGAAGCTGCGATGGGAAGGGATGATTTCGCCGACCGAAGCCACCGGTTCGTTCTTCCCCCCCAGTTTGCGGACCCGCTCGCAGTGCGCGGCCCCCTAGCCCAACGCCCAAGTCCTTACCAGCCCGGATCGGCGCATTAGACAACCGCATCCCTGTCGATTTCGGCCGCAGTTTCGGCAATGCGCCCCACTCTGTCGACCAATTGTGAAAGTGCGTCCAGCGGGATCGCATTCGGTCCGTCAGACAAGGCGTTGGCGGGGTCCGGATGTGTTTCCATGAACAGTCCCGCAACCCCCACGGCCACAGCAGCCCGGGCCAGCGGCTCGACGAATTCGCGCTGTCCGCCCGAACTCGTGCCATTGGCTCCGGGCAGTTGCACGGAATGCGTGGCATCGAACACCACCGGACACCCGGTGGCGCGCATCTGTACCAGCGAGCGCATGTCGACCACCAGATTGCCATAGCCGAAGCTGGTGCCGCGCTCGCAGGCGAGGAAATTGTCCTGCTCCTTGCCCGCCGCCAGCGCCGCCGCCCGCGCCTTGGCCATGACCTGGATCATGTCGCCCGGCGCCATGAACTGCGCCTTCTTGATATTGACCGGCCGCCCGCTGGCCGCCGCAGCCGCAATCAGATCGGTCTGCCGCGCCAGAAAGGCTGGGGTCTGCAGCATGTCGACCACTTCGGCCACGGGGCCGACTTGCGCCGCTTCGTGAACATCAGTGATCACCGGCAGCCCGGTTTCGCTACGGACTTTGGCAAGCACCCTCAGGCCCTCATCCAGCCCGCAGCCGCGATAGCTGGTGGCGGCGCTGCGGTTGGCCTTGTCGAAGCTGGCCTTGAACACCACGAGCATCCCCGTCCGGTCCGCCAGCGCGCGCAAGCTTTGCGCCACCTCAAGGCACAGCGCTTCGGATTCGATCACGCAAGGCCCTGCGATCAGGAACAGCGGGTGGCCAGCCCCGATGGTGCGCCCAAGCAATTGCATCGCGGTTGCCTCTTTCCTTAGGCCGGTGTTCAGCAGATCCCGCGCGCGGCAAGTATTGCCTCGATCGCGGGAACATCGGTCGGGTTGTTGAGTTCGATCACGTCCCATTCGCCCTGCGGGCAAACCGCAAGGCCCACGGTGATGCCTGCATCCAGAAAGCGCAGCTGCTCGAGCCCTTCAAGCTCTTCCAACGGGCTGGGCGGCAGCGCCAGATAAGCGGCCAGCGCCTCGGGCCGATAGGCATAGACGCCCAGATGCAGATGTACCGCCCCGGCTTCCTGCGCGATCCGTTCGGGCGCGACATATGGGATCACGCGCTTGGAAAAATACAGCGCTTCGTGGCGGCTGCCAAACACCACGGTCGTGCCGCCCACCCGCCCGGCGGCCTGATCTTCCACCAGCGCCGCCAGCATTGTGGGGCTGCAAGGCACGGCGGGCGTGCACATCGCCAGCCCCGGCTCGGCGATCATCCGGTCGCGGATCGCGCTCACATAATCGGCGGGCGTCAGCGGCGCATCGCCTTGCAGGTTGATCACGATGTCGGCGGCTTCCCCCAGCACTTCGAGCGCGGCGGCGCAGCGTTCGGTGCCGTTGCGGCACGTCTCGGGGGTCATCGCCACATCGGCGCCAAAGCTGCGCGCCGCATCGGCAATGCGCGCATCGTCGGTGGCGATCACCACCCGGTCGATCCCCGGCACGGCCGTTGCGGCCAGCCAGCTGCGCTCGATCAGCGTGCGCGCGGTGCCATCGTGCCCGCGCAGCATGGCCAGTGGCTTGCCGGGATAGCGCGTCGATGCATAGCGCGCCGGTATGATGATGATCGTGCGCATGGGGGGGCTCGTGTTCGCCTTCAGACCTCGCCGAAGCTGGGTGGGCTGAGATCGTGGATATGCACCAGCCCGATGGGAGTGCGCGGCTGATCCTCCGTCACCACAAACAATGCGGTAATGCGCCGTTCGGTCATGATCCGCAGCGCCTCTCCGGCATACGTCGTATCCAGAATGGTCTGCGGGTGAGTCGTCATCACCTCGCGCGCCGGTGCGCTCAGCAACTGGTCGACATGGCGGCGCAAATCACCATCGGTGATCACCCCGATCAGTTCGCCGCCCGCATCGACCACCCCGGCAATGCCGAGGCGCTTTTCCGTCATCCCCAACAGCACATTGCGCATCGGCAGATCCGGCGCGACGAGTTCCATGCCGTCGCCAGTGCGCATCAGCCCCGAGACCGGCGTCAGGTTGAGGCCGATGGGGCCGCCAGGGTGCAGCGCACCCAGCTTTTCGAGCGAGACCCCGCGCACCCCCATGACCGTGACGGCCAGCGCATCGCCCAGCGCCAGCATCAGCGTGGTGGACGTGGTCGGCGCGATATTGGCCGGGCAGGCCTCGCGCGCATCGGGCAGCAGGATCTGCACATCCGCACCGCGCATGACCGGCGAATCCAGCCGCGAGGCGACTGCAATGATGCGGCAGCCCACTGTCCGGGCATAGTCCATGATGAAGCGCAGCTCGTGCGTCTTGCCGGAATTGGAGAGGACCAGCAGCACATCGCCGGGCATGATCATGCCCAAGTCGCCATGCGCGGCATCAACCGGGTGGACGAATGTGGCCGGGGTGCCGGTGGCAGACAGCGTGGCGGCGATCTTGCAGGCGATATTGCCGGATTTGCCCATCCCGGTCACGATCACGCGCATCCGGTTTTCCAGCAGCAGCCGCACCGCGCTGGCAAAGCCATCATCAAGGATCTGCGCGAGCCGGCCTAGCGCGCTGGCCTCGGTCTCGATCACGGTGCGACCCCGGCTGATCAGCTCGATGGTGGTGGCGGCAATTCCGGCGCCGTGATCCGGCTCATTCTCGGTTCCCATGGCATGGCCTATGAACCGATTGCCACCCCAGTTCAACCGCACGCACCCCCGCACCCGGCAGACGGTGCCGGTGCTGCAGCAACCGGGCAACAGCTGCGGACACGCGCTTTTAACTTGCGCCGGGGCAATGCTGCACCCAACGATTCGTGCGCTGCGTGGCAAACCGCCTGCAGCGCCGCAGCGGCAGACTGGAGATCACGAAGTGGCAGTCCTGGTTACGGGAAACGCAGGTTTCATCGGCTTTCACACCGCCAAGGCGCTACTGGAGCGAGGTGACGATGTTGTCGGCCTCGATGTCGTGAATGATTACTATGATCCGGCGATCAAGGAGGCGCGCCTGCGCATCCTTGAGGAAACCGCGCGCAGCACCAATGCCAGCTACACCTTCATCCGGGCCAATCTGGCCGACCGCGCGGCGGTTGAGCAGGCTTTTGCCGCCCACGATATCCGCCGGGTGATCAATCTCGCCGCGCAGGCCGGGGTGCGTTATTCGATCGAGAACCCGCATGCCTATGTGGAAAGTAACATCATCGGCTTTACCAACATCCTCGAAGCCTGCCGCCACGGCGGGGTCGAACATCTGGTTTATGCCTCGACCAGCAGCGTCTATGGCGCCAATCAGGCGATGCCGTTCAGCGAGCATGTCGGCGTGGACCATCCGCTGCAGTTCTACGCCGCCACCAAGAAGGCGAACGAGCTGATGGCTCACAGCTACAGCCATCTCTACCGGTTGCCGACCACGGGGCTGCGCTTTTTCACCGTCTATGGCCCATGGGGCCGGCCGGACATGGCGCTGTTCCTGTTTGCCAAGAACATCCTTGAAGGCAAGCCGATCAACGTGTTCAACCACGGCAACCACACGCGCGATTTCACGTATGTGGCCGATATCGTGGAAGGCGTGATCCGCGCCTGTGACCATCCGGCCCAGCCAGATCCAGCGTGGGATGCGATGCGCCCCGATCCGGCATCCAGCAACGCGCCTTATCGGATCTACAACATCGGCAACAACAACCCGGTGAAGCTGACCGAATATATCGCCGCGCTGGAAGAAGCGCTGGGCCGCAAGGCCGAGCAGAACCTGCTCCCGCTCCAGCCCGGCGATGTGCCCGATACGTTCGCGGATGTTTCCGACCTTGAACGCGATCTCGGCTACAAGCCGCGCACCACCGTGCGCGAAGGCGTGGGCGCGTTCGTGCAGTGGTATACAGAATACATGGCGCAAAACCGGGCCTGACACGCTTCCGCGCTGTGTGATAGGCTATTCCTTTCACCGGGACGCCCCAGCCGATGCAGCTTCGCCATTTGCGCTATTTCGTCACGCTCGCGCGCGAAGGGCACTTTGCCAAGGCAGCGGCGGCCTGCGGCATTTCTCAGCCCACGCTTTCGGCGGGGCTGACCACGCTGGAGGCCGAGTTCGGCCGCCGCCTGGTCGAGCGGGACCGCCGCTTTATCGGCCTTACCCCGCATGGGCAGGCCATGCTGCCTTGGGCCGAGCAGATCCTAGGCGCGGTGAGCGGCATGGCGAGCGCAGTGGCCGCCACTGCCGCGCCGCTGCGAGGCGAGTTTGGCCTTGCCGCGATCCCTGCCGCACTGCCGCTTGTCGGCCTGTTGGGGGAGGCGCTGCTCGCGCAAAACCCCGAACTTTCGCTGTCTGTCCGTTCCGCCACCTCGCGTGCGATCGAGCATGGCTTGCATGCCTTCGAAGTCGATGCCGGGCTGACCTATCTCGATCACGAGCCGCCCGCCAATGTGCTGGTAGTGCCGCTCTATGCCGAACGCTACATGTTCCTTGCCGCGCGCGGCAGCGGGTTTGATCAGCACACTGCCGTCACTTGGGAAGAAGCCTGCGCGCAGAACCTGTGCCTCCTCCATCAGGGCATGCAATACCGGCGCATTCTCGATGAGCGCCTCGCCGCACGCGGCCTTGCGGTCACTCCGCGCGCCACGGCGGACAGCCACTTCGCGCTGTTCGCAATGGTCGAAGCCGGGGGCTTCGCGACCATCGTGCCCGATGGCTATGCGCGGATGATGGCGGGCGTGGAATGGGCGCGGTTCGTGCCGTTCGATGCGCCGGAGGACGCGCGCCGCGTCGGCCTTGTGGTGGTGAACCGCGATCCGCTCGGCCCTATGGCCCGCGCCGCGCTCGCTGCCGCCCGCGCCCTGGAACCGGCTGGATTGCAGCCGCCATTTTGATAGAGAATACCTATCAGCCATAAGGTATTTCAATTTGACCTTCGCGCGGCAATTCCCAAGGCTTTTCAGCATGACAGATCACGACGAACTCGATGCCATCCTTCAGGGCCACGCCGGCCGCGAAGGTGCGCTGCTGCCGATCCTGCATGATGTGCAGGCCGCATTCGGCCACGTTTCCGAAGATTCGGTGCGCCGCATCGCGCAAGTGCTCAATCTCACCCGCGCCGAAGTGCACGGGGTGGTCAGCTTCTATCACGATTTCCGCGACGAGCCGGATGCCCGCCCGGTGGTCAAGCTGTGCCGCGCCGAATCGTGCCAGGCCCGCGGTGTCGAAGCGCTTGCTGCTGCATTGCCGGAAAATCCGCGCGTGAACGTGGAGACGGTCTATTGCCTCGGCCTGTGCAGCGTCGGCCCGGCTGCGATGGTGGGGCATGAAGTTTATGGACGGCTCGATGCCGCCCGGCTTGGCGCCTTGGTGGAGAGTCTGGCATGATCACCGTGCGCATCTCGGACGATGCCGCCGCGCTGGCCTGCGGCGCCAATGCCGTCGCTGCCGCGTTTGCTGCGGCGGGCTGCACGGTGGAACGCGTGTCCAGCTGGGGCATGCACTGGCTGGAACCGCTGGCGGAAATAGGCGGTGAGGGCTTCGGTCCGCTGACCCCGGATGATGTGGCCAGCGTGCTCGCAGGCACTAGCGACAAGGCCATCGGACGCATCGCGGATCACCGCTTCATTGCCCGCCAGCAGCGCTTCACCTTTGCGCGCGCGGGCAAGACCCGGCCCCTTAGCCTCGACGACTACGCCGCGACCGGCGGCTGGGCCGGGCTGAAGCGCGCCCGCGAACTCGGCCCCGAAGCCACCATCGCCGAAGTCACCCAATCGGGCCTGCGCGGGCGCGGCGGGGCGGGCTTCCCGGCGGGCATCAAATGGACCACGGTTGCCAAGGCATCCGGCCCGGTGAAATACATCGTCTGCAACGCGGATGAGGGCGACAGCGCCACCTTCGCGGACCGCATGGTGATGGAAGGCGATCCCTTCATGCTGATCGAAGGCATGGCGATTGCCGGTCACGCCGTCGGCGCAGGCAAGGGCTATATCTATGTCCGCAGCGAATATCCCCACGCCATTGCCAAGCTGAACACCGCCATCGCGCTCGCGGTGCCGCACATCGCGCCGTTCGAAGTCGAAGTCCGCGTCGGTGCAGGGGCTTACGTTTGCGGTGAGGAAACCTCGCTGCTCAACAGCCTTGAAGGCAAGCGCGGCGAAGTGCGCGCTAAGCCGCCGCTGCCTGCGCTGGAAGGCCTGTTCGGCAAGCCCACCGTGGTCAACAATGTGCTGACCCTTGCGGCTGTGCCGTGGATTCTGGCGAACGGCGGCGCCGCCTATGCCGAAGTCGGCTTTGGCCGTTCGCGCGGCACGATGCCGATCCAGCTGGCGGGCAACATCCAGCACGGGGGGCTCGTTGAAATCGGCTT
Organism: Novosphingobium sp.; assembly: GCA_027490345.1. Classification (GTDB taxonomy): domain Bacteria; phylum Pseudomonadota; class Alphaproteobacteria; order Sphingomonadales; family Sphingomonadaceae; genus Novosphingobium. Next base: position 1,529 of record JAIXYF010000371.1, on the reverse strand, counting down.
CGGCGTCACACTCGGCGAACTTGTGTTCGATATCGGCGGTGGCACCGCCTCGGGCCGCCCGGTCCGCGCGGTGCAGGTCGGCGGGCCGCTGGGGGCTTATCACCCGCCCGCCGATTTCCACCTGCCGTTCGATTACGAAGCGTTCTCTGATGCCAATGGCCTGATCGGCCATGCGGGACTGACCGTGTTCGACGAGACGGCAGACATGAGCGCGCAGGCCCGCTTTGCGATGAGCTTCTGCGCTGCGGAAAGCTGCGGAAAGTGCACTCCCTGCCGCATCGGCAGCACACGCGGTGTCGAGCTGATCGACCGCATCCGTGCGCGCACCGGGCGGGCTGCGGACAAAGTCGAGGCGCTCCCCCAGATGCACAACGCCCGCAAGGCCCCGCGCACCCTGGGCGACGAGATCGAACTGCTTGAAGACTTGTGCGAGACGATGAAGTTCGGCTCGCTCTGCGCGCTGGGCGGCTTCACGCCCTATCCGGTGCTCTCGGCGCTGAAGCACTGGCCGGAAGATTTCGGGGTTGCCGTGCCTGGTCAGGAAGCGGCGGAATGATCGGGCGTCGGGCCAGCATCCTTCGACAGGCTCAGGACGAGCGGGGTGGGCGTATGTCCTCTTTCGATAACCACCAACATCCGCTCGTGCTGAGCTTGTCGAAGCACGCTCGAGCAACCTGGCCCCAAGCATGATCCTCGGCGCGGTCCTCGCAGGCGGCCAGTCCAGCCGCTTCGGCAGCGACAAGGCGCTGGCCCCGCTGGGCGGACAAACCCTGCTGGCGCGTGCGGTCGCCTCGCTCGAAGGGCAGTGCGACAGCGTGATCGTGGTGGGCCGGGGCGATGTGCACGACCGCCCGCGCGCCGGGATGGGGCCGCTTGGCGGGATCAACGCGGCGCTTCACCACGCGGCTAGCCACCACTACGCCCAAGTCCTCACCTGCGGCGTCGATTGCGGCGGCCTTGCGCCTGATACGGCGGCGCAACTCGCCCCCGCGCCCGCTTATGTGGCGGATCAGCCGGTGATCGGCCTCTGGCCCGTGTCCGCCGCACCCGCGCTCGATGCCTTTCTCGCCGCCGATGCCAAGCACTCGATGCGCGTTTTTGCCGAAATTATCGGCGCGCGCGCTGTAACCCTTGCGGCGAAAACCGCCAATATCAACACGCGCGAAGACCTTGTGACCGCGCAGGAGCAGCATGATGGACACTGAAAGCGCCCCCTATCGCCCGCAGCCCGATTTCGGCACGCCTGAAGTCTCTGGCGCGGCGTCCGTCACGCTGAATATCGACGGCCGCGAAGTCTCCGTCGCGCCCGGCACCACCGTGATGCGCGCGGCGGCCGTTTCGGGCGGTTCGATTCCCAAGCTCTGCGCGACGGACAGCGTGAAGCAGTTCGGCTCGTGCCGCCTCTGCCTGGTCGAGATCGACGGGATGCGCGGCACGCCTGCCAGCTGCACCACGCTCGTGTCCGAAGGCATGAAGGTCCGCACCCAGACGAAGAAGCTCGAAAAGCTGCGGCGCGGGGTGATGGAACT
>JAIXYF010000500.1 GCA_027490345.1 Novosphingobium sp. | reverse complement strand
CGCGGCGCGGCTGCGCCAGCCTTCGGCCTTGGCCTGCTTCACATAAGGATCATTGAGCTGTCGGGCGAGCCAGCGGTTGGAGGAGGCCGTGCGCCCTTTCGCGGATTTGACCCGTGTGCCCGGATCGCGGCCACTGCGGCTCATGCTGTGGCGCTCCCTGCAGCGGTCTTGCCTGCTGTGGTTTCCACGCGCCGGTCGCTCCGTTCGCTGGTTGTCGTGAGGCCGCCCGCCGCCATCAGGCTGCGCAGGATGCCCTCGCGGATGCCGCGATCTGCAATGCCCAGGCGTTCGGCGGGCCAGATGTCGAAGATCGATTCGAGAATGGCGCACCCCGCAACCACCAGATCGGCCCGTTCGCGCCCGATGCAGGGCACGGCAATGCGTTCGGCCGGAGAGATATGCGCCAGCCGCTGGCTGATTTCGCGCATCGAAGCGGTGGGCACGATCACGCCGTCCACTGCGCTGCGATCATATTGCGGGAGGCCGAGGTGGAGGCTGGCCAGCGTGGTCACCGTGCCGCTGGTGCCCAGCAGGCGCAGCCCGCCGCTGGCCGCTGCGGCCACGCGGGCAGGGCCGACTCGTTCGGAAAAGCGGGCAAAGCCTTCGGTGATCCGGCGCCGCATCTCGTCATAGGCTGCTGCGCGGGCCTGCGCGGTAAGTTCGATCGGGCCGATGCTCTCAGTCAGCGAAACGACGCCCCAGGGCACCGATTGCCAATCGAGGATGCGCGGCACCGCCTCGGCCGTATCGACCAGCACCATTTCCGTGGAGCCGCCGCCGATATCGAAGATCATCGCCGGGCCTTCGCCGGGCTCCAGCAGGATGTGGCAGCCCAGCACCGCCAGCCGCGCTTCTTCCTCGGCAGTGATGATGCCCAGCCGGATGCCGGTTTCGCTGTGGACGCGTTCGATGAATTCGGCGCCGTTCGTGGCGCGGCGGCAGGCCTCGGTCGCCACCGAACGGGCCAGATGGACCCCGCGCTTGCGCAGCTTTTCAGCGCAGATGTGCAGCGCGCCCAGCGCCCGGTCCATTGCCGCATCCGAAAGGCGGCCAGATTGGGCGAGGCCCTCGCCCAACCGCACGACCCGGCTGAAAGCATCGATCACCATGAAGTGATCGCCCGATGGCCGCGCGATCAGCAGGCGGCAGTTGTTGGTGCCCAGATCGATCGCGGCATAGGCTTGCCGGTGATAGGGCATCGATTTCTGCCACGGCTGACGCGGGCTATCGGACGGGGAAGGTGCAGAGGACGCGCTGGCAGGCGCCGCGCTGCGGCCGGGCAGGGCGGCAGCGCGCACAGGCGTATCGGCAGCGGGCGTGGTTACGGCAGCCGTGTCGGCAGTAGATGGGGCGATTAACCCGGATTCTGGCCCGTCAGGGATGCTGGCCGGCGCGCCAGGGGCGGAACGCGGCCCCCCAGACTTGCCACGAGCCGCTCCCCTGCGCCCTCGCCGCTTGCCTTGCCGCGCCTTGCGCTGCTGCGCCGGCGGATCGAACTCCGCCATGGTTACCAATCGCTTATGTTTTCCAACCGGGGAGACGCCCGGCAGGTACTTGACACGCACCCTAGCGTTCCTGCGGCTTGTGGGCAAGGGCGCCGCAGGAACGGCCCCGGCAAGCGGCCCTGCCTCGCTTGACTTGAGGCCAAGCGCCGCCTAAATGCGCGCCTCCCTTGCCCCGTCGTCTAATGGTAAGACTACGGATTCTGATTCCGTCTATCGAGGTTCGAATCCTCGCGGGGCATCCAGTTTACGGCTTCTTTGCGCGGCTGTCTGGCCGCGAAACCGCCCGTTTCGGCCCAATAAGCCATTGCGCCGCGGCGCTCCGCTTGCGACACCGCCGGGCATGACCGATGAAGACATCGCCCACGCGCTTGGCCGCCGCCGATTCTACAAGGCCGAGCAGGAAGCCGGCTTCGTCGAATCGCACGAATGCATCACCCCGCAGCAGCAAGATCCGGCCTACAAGCTGGCTTTCCGCGATATCGATTTTCTGCTGCGCGAAGAACTGCGCCCGGTCCGCTTCCAGCTCGAACTGCTCAAGCCCGAGATGCTGCTTGATGAAGCTGGCATTGGCTCAACCCTGGTCATGTATGGCTCGGCACGCATTCCTGCACCGGAAGCAGAGGACGCCGTGCGGGCGCGTGCACAGGCCCCGGCTCAGAAGCAGGTTGCCGAACGCCTGATCGCCAAGGCGCGGTACTATGAGGAAGCGCGCAAGCTGGCGCAGATCGCCAGCCGCAGCGCCATCACGGAAAATGGCCAGCGGCATTTCGTGATCTGTTCGGGCGGCGGCCCTTCGATCATGGAAGCGGCCAATCGCGGCTCGGCGGATGTTGGCGCGGAATCCATCGGGCTCAACATCGTGCTGGAGCACGAGCAACGGCCCAATGCCTATGTGACGCCGCACCTCTCGTTCCAGTTTCACTATTTTGCGCTGCGCAAGATGCATTTTCTGCTGCGCGCGCGGGCGGTTGCGGTGTTTCCGGGCGGTTTCGGGACATTTGATGAATTGTTCGAACTGCTGACGCTGGTGCAGACAGGCAAGATGAAGCCCGTGCCGATCCTGCTGTTCGGCAGTGATTTCTGGGGCCGCGTGGTGAACTTTCAAGCGCTTGTCGAAGAAGGTGTGATTGGCGCCAAGGACCTTGATCTGTTCCGCATGGTGGAGACGGCAGAGGAAGCCTGGGGCCACATCACCGCATTCTATGGGCTGGGCGCAGACTGAGGCAGCCGTGGCACAGCTGAGGACCGCACGCCTCCTGCTCCGCCCTGCGCGTGCCGATGATCTCGATGCGCTGCACGCGATCATGGGTCAGCCCCGCACCATGGCCTATTGGTCGACCCCGGCGCACGAGAGCATCGCCCAGACGGCTGAATTCCTTGAGGGTATGATGACGATCCCGCCGGGCGATGGCGAGGACTTTGCCATCGAGCATGATGGGCGGATAATCGGGAAGGCAGGGCTCTATCGCTTTCCCGATATTGGCTATCTGCTCGATCCGGCTTGCTGGGGTCGGGGTTTTGCCATGGAGGCGCTGGAGGCGGTGATCGCGCGGGCCTTTGCGGTGCATGGCCTGCCGCGCATTCAGGCCGATGTCGATCCGCGCAATGCGGCTTCGCTGCGCTTGCTGGCGCGGCTGGGCTTTCGCGAGACTCACCGGCAGGCGCGCACATGGCTGGTCGGCGAAGAATGGTGCGACAGCGTTTATCTGGTTCTGGATCAAGCCGATTGGTCGGCGCCGCGGCCCACAGCGTAGTGCCCCAGCGGCCCATGCCCTGCGCCGAAACCCGGCGCAGCAAGCAGCGCGGCGCGCACAAATTGGCGGGCCCCAGCCACCGCATCTGCAAGCGATAAGCCGCGCGCGAGGTGCGTGGCTATGGCGCTCGATAGCGTGCAGCCGGTGCCGTGGGTGTGGCGGGTTGCGATGCGCGGCGCGGTCCAGATCAGATCGTCTGCACCGGGCACGGCAAGCTGGTCGGTCACTTCCGGCCCTTCCGCATCGCCGCCTTTGGCCAGCCAGGCGATCCCGCGCACGCGCAGCGCCGCCTCGCCGCCCAGCGCGGCCAGTTCGGGCACGTTGGGCGTAGTGAGCGTGGCCAGCCGCATCAGCCGTTCGAATGCAGCGATGGTCGCAGCATCGGCCAGCGCCGCGCCGCTGGTGGCGATCATCACCGGATCGAACACCACGGGCACCGCAAGCCGCTCCAGCCGATTGGCCACCACAGCGGCGATTTCGGGCGAGCCCAGCATCCCGATCTTCACCGCATCAACGCCGAGATCGCCCATGCAGGCATCGATCTGCGCCGCGACCATTGCGGGGCTGGCGGCTTCCACCAGATGCACCCCGGTCGTGTCCTGCGCGGTCAACGCGGTTACGGCGGTCATCGCATAGCCGCCGAGCATCGTGATCGTCTTGATATCGGCCTGAATCCCCGCGCCGCCGCCCGAATCCGAACCGGCAATCGAAAGCACGCGCGGCGGCTTCACCCCTTGAACTTTCGCGCGGTCGACGGCGGGTGCTTTGCGTGCAGTGCCTTGGCGCGGCTGGGCCGGTCCATCAGCTCGCCGCCGCAATTGGGGCAGCGATCATCCAGCGCCTCGGCGCAAGCTGCGCAGAACGTGCATTCGAACGAGCAGATGAACGCGCCGGGCGCCTCGGCCGGAAGATCGGTGCCGCAGCGTTCGCAATCGGGGCGCATGTCGAGCATGGCGGGTTCTCCTCAGGTAGCCTTGCGAACGGCGTCGCAGATCGTGTCGACCACCTCTTCGACCTCGGCGGCATCATCGCCTTCCGCCATGACGCGGATGACCGGTTCGGTGCCCGAGGGGCGGATTACCAACCGCCCGCGTCCGGCCAGCCGGGCTTCCGCCTCGGCAATCACGGCCTTCACGCTCTCCGCCTCCAGCGGTTTACCACCGGAAAAGCGCACGTTCTTGAGAAGCTGGGGCACGGGATCGAACAAGTGCAGCGTCTCGCTTGCGGGCTTGCCCGATGCAACGAGCGCGGCCAGCACCTGCAGCGCGGCCACCGTGCCATCGCCGGTGGTGCCGTGGTCGGTCAGGATCATGTGGCCCGATTGCTCGCCGCCCACATTATAACCGCCCTCGCGCATCTTTTCGAGCACGTAGCGATCTCCCACCGAGGCGCGTACCAGATCGAGGCCGATGCTGTTAAGATAGCGTTCGAGACCGAGGTTCGACATGACCGTGGCCACCACGCCGCCGCCGCGCAGCGCGCCCAGCGCATGCATCCGCCCGCCGATCAGCGCCATGATCTGATCGCCGTCCACGCTCGTGCCTTTTTCGTCGACCACGATGAGCCGGTCCGCATCGCCGTCCAGCGCAATGCCGATATCGGCTCGCACTTCGCGCACGCGGGCCTTCAGCGCATCGAGGTGGGTGGAGCCGACGCCCAGATTGATGTTCTTGCCATTGGGCTCCACCCCGATGGCGATGACTTCGGCGCCCAGTTCCCACAAAGCGGACGGGGCGACATGATAGGCCGCGCCATTGGCGCAATCGACCACAATGCGCAGGCCATCGAGCCGGACATTGTGCGGAAGCGAGGCCTTGACCGCGTGGATATAGCGGCCGCGCGCATCCTCGATGCGGCGGGCGCGGCCCACTTCGGCGGCATCGGCCAGTTGCAGATCCTGCGCCAGCATGGCCTCGATCGCCAGCTCGTCCTCGTCCGAAAGCTTGAAGCCATCGGGGCCGAACAGCTTGATGCCGTTGTCTTCGAATTGATTGTGGCTGGCAGAGATCATCACGCCGACATCGGCGCGCATCTCGCGCGTCAGCAGCGCCACCGCAGGCGTGGGCATCGGCCCCAGCAGCACCACGTCCATGCCCACGCTGGTGAAGCCCGCGGTCATCGCGTTTTCCAGCATATAGCCGGACAGGCGCGTGTCCTTGCCGATCACCACGCGGTGGCGGTGATCGCCGCGCAGGAAATACGTGCCGGCCGCCTGGCCCACTTTCATGGCGGTTTCGGCCGTCATCACCCCGGCGTTGGTCCGGCCCCGGATCCCGTCAGTGCCAAAGAATTTGCGTGCCCCGAATTTTGTGCCTGCCATTGCCTGAAACAAGTCCTTTGCCGAATGAAGCTCTGGCCGCTGATGCAGCGCGGATTGCCATATGCCCCTACACGCTTAATGTCACCGACCCATGAACCAAGCGAATGTTGATCCATCATCCGAGGCAGTTGCCAGCGATGCGCCAACCGGCTTTGTCCTGCCGCCGATTGCCCAGGTGCCTGCCTTGTGGACATTTGCTTCGCTGGCCATCGGGCTGGGCGGGGGTCTGGCGCTGGCGCTTGCCGCCCCGCAGGCCCTGCCCGCCGTGCTGCTGGTGTCCGAACCCGTTGGCGATCTGTGGCTGCGCGCGCTGCAGGCCACGATTGTCCCGCTGGTGGCAGCGCTGCTGTTTACCGGCACGGTGCAAGTGGTTGCCACGGCCAATGCCGGGGCGCTGGCACGGCGCAGCCTCAGCATGTTCCTCGCCGTGCTGGGCCTCAGCGCGGCAACGGCGCTCATGCTCACGCCCTTTCTGCTTTCGCTGATGCCGATCCCGGGCGAGGCGGGGGCCGCGCTGCGCGCCACGCTGGCGGCGCCGCCGTCCGGTCCGCTGCCGGGCATGGCCGAATATCTGCGCGCCATCGTGCCCACCAACGTGATCGATGCGGCGGCAAACGACCGCATGCTGCCGATGATCTTGTTCGTGGCGGTGTTCGCGCTGGCCAGCACGCGGATCGAGAAGCGCCAGCGCGAGATGCTGGCCACGTTCTTCGCGGCCATCGCCTCGGCCATGCTGGTGGTGATCGGCTGGGTGCTGGCGGCCGCGCCCATCGGCGTGCTGGCGCTCAGCCTCACGGTCGCGGCCAAGACCGGCTCTGCGGCCATCGGCGCGCTGGCGCATTATGTGCTGGTGGTGGTGCTGACAGGCTCCGCCGTGCTGCTGATCGGCTATCTCGTCGCCGTGCTGCTCGCGCGGCTCTCGCCGCTGGCCTTTGCGCGCGCGATGGTGCCGGTGCAGGTCTTTGCGCTGTCCACCCAGTCCTCGCTCGCCTCTCTCCCCGCCATGCTGGGCGCGTGCAGCAAGCTTGAGGTGCGGCCCGCGACGGCCGAATTCGTGATGCCGCTTGCCGTGGCGCTGTTCCGCGCGACCAGCCCGGCGATGAACCTTGCTGTCGTGGTCTATGTTGCCAAATGGTACGGTGTGCCGCTCACCGCGCCGATGCTGGTTTCGGGCTGGATCATGGCCATTCTGGTATCGCTCAGCTCGGTCAGTCTGCCCGGCACGATCAGCTTCGTGGCCTCGGTCGGGCCGATTGCGATTGCCATGGGCGTGCCGGTTGCGCCGCTGGCGCTTCTGGTGGCGGTAGAGGTTTTGCCCGATCTGATGCGAACGCTGGGCAATGTGACCAACGACGTGGCGGTGACCGCGGCGGTCGATCGCTGGGACAAGGCGGGCTAGCCAGAGCCGGGCGGCGGCGCCTTTGCGGCTGGGCGAAACAGCGGTTCGCCCAGCAGGAAGCCGATCACGTTGGGGCGGCCCAGGTTATCGAGCAGGGCTTCGATGATGAGCAGGATCGGCACCGAAAGCAGCGCACCGGGCACGCCCCAGATCCACGAAAAATAGCTGATTGCCAGCAGGATCGAAACCGGGCTGACAGTCAGCCGTGCGCCCAGGATCGCTGGGGTGACGAAGTTCGCCTCAACCGCGTGGAGGCCAAGGAAGGCCAGCATCGGCACGATCCCCACCGCCACCGAACTGGCGGTGCCCAGTCCCACCAGCGCGAGCAGCGCCATCATCGCCAGCGGGCCTAGATAGGGCAGGAAATTGAACACGAAGGCAAGGCCGCCCCACATGATCGGCGCGCTGAGGCCGAAGGCATAAGCCCCGCCCGCCACGATCACGCCAACGCCCAGATTGATCAGCGCCACGGTGAGGAGATAGCCCGCCACGCGGTCTTGCACATCGCGCATCACGCGGGCGATCCGCACCGAAGCGTTCGCGCTGTGCCCATCGCGCGCCAGACGGCGCTGCACGCGCAGCCGCGTTTCGATCATGAAGAACGTCATCAGCAAAGTGATGAGGATTTCGAGCACCACGCTGGGCGTGGCAAAAGCCACCTGTTCGATCACCGAAGGGCTGGCGAGCACCACTTCGCGCGGGCTATGCCCCATCAGGCGCGCCAGCTGGCGGTTGAAATCGCTCACCCATGCCAGATTGCCGCGCAGCTCGGCAAAGCGGCGGCTGACGACGGCCAGCATGTCCGGCACCTGATCCACCATGGCAAAGGCGGGCTGCAGGATCAGCGCCAGCGCCAGCACGATGACCCCCGCCATGATGAGCAGCGCCATGAGTGCGGCAAGCATGCCGGGCAGGCCGATCCGGCTCAGCCGATCTGCCAGCGGGGCGAGAATGATGGTCATTACCAGCGCGGTTACTGGCGGCAGGAACACCACCGAACCGATCGAGAGCACGAACGGCAGCGCGAGGAACAGCCCGGCCATGAGGAGCAGCACGATGGCCGATTGCAGCCGTGCGCGCGTATCGCCCGCCCATTCGTCGGGAACCCGGGGCAGGGCAGCGGGGGCAACCAGTGCAGGGTCGGGCAGTTCAGGATCGGGCAGATCGGCCATATCCGGTCTTCTGCGCTTCCCAGGTGGCAGGATCAAGGCCGCACCGGGGCGCCAAAGCCTTGTCTGCCGCGCAGATGCACCGCCTCAGCCTGCCAGACTTTTCCCGTAGATCACGTATTCCTTGTTGACCTTGCTGTCGATGGCATCGGCGATGGCCACCATCCCCTGATTGTCATCGAGGATCCAGCCGATTTCCCCGCGGGACGAACCGTAGCGCGCGACAGCATTGCGGCGGATATATTCGATCATCATGAAAGCCAGCTGGCTGGCAAGGCGCGAGGCCTGCAGCCGCTTGCGCACACCCATCAGCGGCACGCGCATGGTGCGGCTTTTCGGTTTGCGCAGCCACAGCAGCAGCTTGGCCCAATTGAAGGGAAACAGTGATCCGCCCATCGGCTTGAGCACTTCATTGAGATCGGGCAGCGTCATCATGAAGGCCACCGGCTCGCCGTCGTATTCGGCGATCATGATGAGGTCTTCGCGCACGATCGGTTTGAACTTCTTGCCCGCATAGGCAATCTCGGTATCGGTGAAGGGCACGAAGCCCCAGTTGTCCGACCACGCGTCGTTCAGGATATCGAGGATCAGCTTGGCCTCGGCATCGAACTTGCTCTTGTCCACCCCGCGGATGCGGATGCGCGGGTTCTTCTCGCCTGAGGCGACGATGCGCTGGATGAGCGGGGGGAACTCCTTCGAGATGTCCAGCTCATACGTGAGGAGAGACTTGGCGGGCGCATAGCCCATGGCTTCGATATAGGGCGGGTAGCGCTTGCTCTGGTGGCCCATCATCACCGTGGGTGATTGTTCGAAGCCGCGCACCAGCTGGCCCGGTTCTTCCCAGATCGACATCGAGATCGGGGCGAGCACGCGGGTCATGCCCTTTTCGCGCAGCCAGTCCTCGGCGCGGGCGATCAGTGCCTTGGCGACGGCTTCGTCCTCGGCCTCCATCAGGCCCCAGTTGCCCGTGCCCGGTCCCATGCCCTGCACCGGATCCATCGCAGTGGCGAGCTTGTCGATGTGCGCCGAGATGCGCCCGACGACCTTCCCGCCGCGCCGGGCGAGGAACAATTGCACATCGGCATGTTCGAAGAACGGGTTCTTGCCGGGGGTGACGAGTTCGGTCGCTTCCATGCGCAGCGGCGGCACCCACGCCGGATCAGATGCGTTGATGCGATAGGCCAGGTCCACAAAGGCAACGCGATCGGCCTTGCCGGAAACCGGGGTGATGACTACTTCGCCGCTGTTCGTAGGGGTTCCGGCCACGATCTTGCCTTTGTTTGGAAGTATTGGGGAAAAATGCAGGG
>JAIXYF010000230.1 GCA_027490345.1 Novosphingobium sp. | reverse complement strand
TGCGGGCAAGCAGCCCGGCATGGCGGAGCGGCACGGCAAGGCTGGCATCGAGCCGGAACCGGCTGCCCAGATCCGCCCGTACGCCGCCGCCCACCGAAAGCAGCCGATCCGATCGGCCTGCTCCGCGATCCCAAGTGCGGGCGCCATCGGCAAACACGAAGGGCTGCACCACCGGACCGTTGCCGGTGCCGATGGCAATGTGCGGGCCGCGCAGTTCAGCAGCGATGCCAACGCCGCTGTCGCCGGTGATCGTGCCCGGATCATACCCGCGCCCGACCGTGTAGTTTCCCGGCGCAAAGGCTTCGAAACCGAAGACCTTGCGAAAGCCATACTGCCCGCGCGGATGCAGCGAGAGCGAGAACCGCCCCAGCGCACGCTCATAGGCGATTTCGCCGCGCAGCACGGTTGCGGCGGGGGTCGCATCGAAGCGGCTGATCGGCGCCTCGCCGATGCAGGCTGTGCCAAAGCAGGCCTTGCTGGCGCCCAGCCCGGCAACGCCCTGCCGCAGCTCCAGCGAACCATTGATCCGCCAGCCGGGCATGGCGCTGGCCGTGTCCACCCGGTCAAACTCCAGCTTCGCCCAGAACACGCGCAGTCGGTCGCGGCTGAGCGGCACGATCAGGCTGGACGACTGATTCAGCAAATCGAACCCGCCGCCCAGCCAGATATCGCCGCCCTGCGTGCGCTTCAGCGGATAGCGGGCATAGAGGCTGGCCAGCAAGGTGCGCGCATCCAGCACTGCGCCGCCGCCTGCGGGCCCCAGATCGGGCCGTGTCCAAGCATATGTCAGCGATGCACCAACCAGCAGGCCTTCGCTGCCGGGCCTGAACTCATGGCTGGCCTGCAGGATACGCTGCTCGCGAAAATCGGCAGTCGTGTAATAGGAAAGCGAAGTAGCATCGCCCAGACCCGTGATCCCGAAGGCCTGCGCCCGCACTTGCCCGCCCCACCGGCCGGTGGCGGAAGAAGCGAGGTTCTGGACCGAGAAATCAGCCACAAATGCCTGACGCAGAACGGTCACTTCGCCGATCAGGTCACCCGGTGCGGTGCCAGCGGGTCGCAAAGTGAGTTGCACATTGTATCCCGGCAGATCGCGCGCCAGCAGCAGATAGCGCTCGGCGCGGCTCTGTTCGAACACCTCGTCGCGAGTCAGCCGGCCCAGATAAGCCATGAGCTTGCGCTCGGCCCCACGTGTCTCACCGCGCGCGCGGATCGCCGTGATCCGGGCATAGAGCACTTCCATGCGCACTTGCCCGTTTTCGATGCGCTGCACCGGCACTTGCACGGCAGCCAGATAGCCTTTGGCACGAAGGATCGTGGCGGCGGCATCGCGGATTTCGCACAGCACCGCAATCGGCTGCGGTGTTCCGGCCAGCGGCTTCCACGCCGCTTCCAGTTCGGCTGCTGCCGCCCCCTTGAGGCCGCTGAACGCAACCGATGTGATCGTGGTAGTGATCTTGGCAAACTGCGGATCGGCCAGCGGACAGGCAGAGCGCTCGATCCCGCCAGAAACCGAAAGCCGCGGCGCCTGCAGCGCTGGCGCGCGCGTAATGCCGCCCAGTTCGTCGCGGCTTGGCCCGGCGATGGTCTGCGTGCCGACCTGGGCCGCTGCAGGCGGCGCGAACACAATCGGCGCAAACACCAGCGCAAACGCCCATGCGCCGCCAGCCAGCGCGCGCGTCAGCCCCGCCGGCACACGCGCCAACCAGCGTGCAACGGCAGGTATGCCGCTTTGCTGGCCGGTGGTCGCACCCTCGCGCATGATGGAGGCCTTTGTTCGCTAAGTTCGGATCGATGCGGCCACGCTTTTTCTTGGTCCATCCGCCTAGCAAGCCGCTAGAGCCCGAGTCAAACGTGTTTAGACTTTCACAAACCACTGCAAAACAAAGATAATACAGTCTTTTGCACCAATTTGGTACTAGGCCTGCTTCGACTCGGTGTGCAGCGAAGCGCAGCCAGTCCCTATCACAACCGGCAACCCGGGTTGGCCTCCCAAGCGCAACCGAGTGCCATATATGGAAAACTTATTCCATAATTGACTGATAGATACGGTCCATTCCTAGGACTGTAACGGAAGTCTGGCCCGGAATTTTGGCACGGAAGTCTGGCGGTGCCGGTTCACCCCGCCATCAGGCCAGCGCACCGTGGCAGTGCTTGTACTTCTGCCCAGATCCGCACGGACACGGCGCGTTGCGGCTGATACCCATGCCAGCATAGGGATCCTCCCCCGGCGCGGCAGGCGCGCCCGATCCGGCCATTGGCGGGGTAAACGTGCCAAACAGCGCCCCGGCGGGCAGAGCAGCGGGCACGGGCCGCGCATCATCCTCGCCGGTCAGCGGATCGATGTGGCTGGTAAGGAAATCAGGCAATTCGGGCAGCTGGAAGTCCTCGGGCGCGCCCATGCGGATCTCGCTGGTCATCAGGATGCGGGTCACGTCCTCGCGGATCGCCTCCAGCATCTTTTCAAACAGGCCGAACGCTTCCTGCTTGTATTCGTTGATCGGCGTCTTCTGCGCATAGGCGCGCAGGAACACGACCTGCCGCAGCGCATCGAGCGTGGCGAGGTGCTCCTTCCAGTGGTGATCGAGCCGTTCAAGCAGCACCGACTTTTCGAGGTTGCGCCACGATGCGGGCTCCACCGTCGCCAGCTTTCCGGCCATTTTCTCTGCGGCGAGCGCGGCAATCCGCTCCTCGATCACGTCAGGCTCGAGCCCGTCCTCGCTGGTCCATGCATCCAGCGGCAGTTCGAGGCCGAGGGTCTCGCCCACCCGCTCCGCCAGCGCAGGCACGTTCCACTGCTCGGGATAGGATCCCGGCGGGCAGGCATCGCCCACGATG
>JAIXYF010000075.1 GCA_027490345.1 Novosphingobium sp. | reverse complement strand
GGGGTACGCTGTGGCCCGCAGGCGGCGAACTGGTGAGCGGCGGCGGAGAGGATCCGCTGAAGCTCACGTTCGAGCCGTTGCAGCGCTTCCAGATGCGCGGGCTTGGCTATACCTCGCCCAAGTGGGGCCACGGCCTCTACCACGGCGTCCTCGAAGTGGAGCGCGAGGATATCTCTCTCGCGGAGGTGGACCCGAAGCGGATGGACAACTTCCACGTACAGATCGTCAGCCGCGTGACGACGAGCGCAGGCGAGGTGGGCATGGGCGTGTTCGAGCAGCTGATCTTCGGTGCGTACAAGCCGCTGGGGCTGGGGTGAGAGTTCTCGAACTATCCCCTTCGTCTCCCCGGACTTGATCCGGGGTTCGGCTTTTCTTGTTGCCTGGCGCCGATAAAGAAAAGCCAAGGCCCCGATCAAGTCCGGGCCGACGATCCCTCTTGCGGTTGCGAGCCTCTGATCCCGATCTCGGTCAACCTGAGCCAAGTTCAGGCTGACGGCTTGAATGTGAGGCGAGCCTAGGGCACCCGCCGCACCGGCACCGGCACGTTGCAGATATCCACCCCGCCCGCAGGCCGGATATAGAACGCATCCCGCCGGTTCGCGCGGGCGTCGGCATAGGCTGCGAAGCTCTTGCTTTCGGTCGAGAGGTACTCGAAGCGCGGCAGATCGGCCACTTCGGTGCCGATGCGGATGGCAAGGATCGGCGTGCGCTCTTCCGCCGTTTTGTAGAACCCGATATCGCCCGTGCCGCGCGGCAGGCTGGAGAGGTGCTCCATCCCCTCGATCACCCGGCCGACCACCGCGATGTTGCGGTCCAGCTGGCGCGGTGCGTGGCCGATGACGGCATAGAGCTCTGCGCCCGAGCCGGTATCGGGCGGATAATCGCGGCCCACGCCGACCGTGCCGTAGCAGTGGATGGGCCAGACCTCGTAGAGGCCATTTTGCTTCTTGCCGTGCGCTAGCGGCCAGCCTTGGTAAATGCCTGTCCCTGCTGCATAAGGATCGGATCGAAGGCCGGCCTTGAACCATTGTTCTGGTGTCGGGTCTTCTAAGCAAAAATCAGATGAGCAGCCTGGCTTGGCGGCCGCAGTTTCGATGTATTGATCTTGCGGTTTATTGCCCAATCCCTCCGGCAAAGCCTTGGCCTTGGCCTTGTCCTCGCCATCCGGATCGCCCCATTGCACGACATAGCCGTCCTGCACGCGGTTCACGCTTGTCCCGTCCCACCACTTCGCCACTGCCAGCTTGCGGATATTGCCGATCCACCCTTGCGAGAAGGGCGCGGGCAGCAGCTGGATCACCACGCGCCGGCCTGTGCCCTTGGCATCAGGCGCCAAGTCCATCACCAGCAGATCGGCCTGCGCAATGGGGGCCCAGTCCGACACAGGCGCTGCCGCTACGATCTCGACCGGGGCCAGTGCAGCAGGCGAGGGGGCGGGCGCGGCGGCGCAGAGGGCGACGAGGGCGGTGCAGAGCAGGAGCGGGTGTTTCATCACAAACGAAACATGCCAGCCTTCCCGCCCTTGCGAAAGCACGTTCATGCGGTTAGGGCCGCCGCTTCCAGTGCATGCGGAGCGGTGGCCGAGTGGTCGAAGGCGCTCGCCTGGAAAGTGAGTATACGCCAAAAGCGTATCGAGGGTTCGAATCCCTCCCGCTCCGCCACATACCCGATAGAATGAATGGGTCGAAGGATACACTTAGGCCTTACCCACCTTACGGATCGCGCTCGACGCGCTTCAGAATCAATACCCCACCCCCATCGGAAATCCTGACCAGCCAGACCCTACCGGGGTGCCACTCCCCGCTTTGGTCAGATGGGATACGTGCTTCCTTGCTGTATACGATTTTGCTCGTCCGATGGGCATCAGGTCACTTCAAGCACACTTGCTGTTGCTAGTAGCGGTGCCAGCGCCGAGCGCAGCCTCCTCTGACCATTTCGCCTGAAACATCGCCATCTAGGGGGGACACACCAAGCTGCAGTCCTACTTCCAACACCTTTGCCGACCGAGGTGCAGCGCATAGCGGGCTATTTGACGTGGATGAGGTCCTGGAATCCTACGTGCCCAAGACCCGCGACAAGTCAGCGGCTCTGCAGTTTATCACGAATGCGTTGAAGCGGCACGGCCGGGTGGAGACCCTCATCTGTTGCTGCCCTGGGTTTTGGAATTGCGCTGAATTGATCCGAATCGAACTCTTTCCTCGAGTTCTCACGCCGGACCCTTGATCGCGTCTGTAAACCCCGACTGAATGGGCAGTTTTGGGTGCATTCGTCTCATTATTGGACACCAGAGTGGTACTATTCAATCCGCTCTACCCTTCAGTTGGGGGGTGCGTGGCTGGTGGTTTTTGTCGAATTAAGGATTAGCGTTCAGCAATCTATCGACACAAACCGTGCGATTCTCGCTTGGCGCATTGAACATTGGGTCTCGGAAAATTCGTGATCTGTCATTTTCAGGGGTCAGAGCTTTGAAACGGCGTAGTTTTCTCAAGGCGGGCGCTCTGGGGGCGGCCACAGCCACCACTTTAGGCTTGTCAGCATCGCAAGGTCACGCGGCGACCACCACGTCGACCTACTTTGCGCTCACGATCGCTCCGGCAAACGCTCAGATGATCGATGGCGTCATGGTCTATGTTCTGGCCTATTTTCTGGATTCGACTTTGGCGAGCGCCGAACTGCGGGTGCGTGAGGGGCAGACCATCACGATCGACGTGGTCAACCAGGACGTCGAGCCCCATGGCTTTGACATTCCCGGCATCTCGGGCGCGACGATTCCGCAGATCGAATCGGGCGCCAGCGCCAGGCTGACCTTCATGGCTCCGGCCGCAGGCAGCTTCCTGTATGTCGATCCTTTCAAGGCTCCGCTCAACCGCATCCTCGGGCTTCACGGCGCCTTCATCGTCGAGCCGGCCGTCGGGACCACAACCAGCGGATCGCCAACGCCCTTTTCGCACGCGACGCACACGCCGCAGGTTGCGGCGCTGTTCAATGCCCTTGGTGGCGGAAGCGCACGCTTTCCGGGCAACAAGTGGGATCCCTCGGATCCTGCGCGTGAGAAGCTCTGGCTGTTTTCGCAAACCGATCCGCTGATCAATGCCGCTGTTGCTGCGAGGCAAACGGTCAATCCGGCGCAGGTCGTTTCAACCTTCCTGCCGCGTTATTTCACCATCAACGGCCTCTCCGGCTTTGATACTGCGGTGCATGGCGACACGCATTCGCATTCACCGGCGGAGCGCATCATGGCTTCGGGCAGGCAGGGCCAGCCCACTGTGGTGCGGACAATGAACGCCGGGCTCTCAACCCATTCTGTGCACATCCACGGCAACCAATGCATGATTCTTTCGGGGATTGACGGTGATGGGCGCAGCGTTGTTTCGAACAACGTTCCCGAACGTGACGTCTGGATGCTCAAGCCGATGCACCGGATTGATGTCCTGCTGCCGTTCGAGCGTCCGCCAGACATTCCGCTCGC
>JAIXYF010000266.1 GCA_027490345.1 Novosphingobium sp. | reverse complement strand
GGCGTGCTGGGCACGTGCGGCGGCCCGAAGACCAATGCCGATGCGCAAGTCGTCGATTGGCAGGGCCATCCGATCCCGGGGCTCTATGCGGCAGGCAACGTGATGGCCGCCGTTCTGGGTGAGGCCTATGGCGGCGCGGGCGGCACGCTGGGGCCGGGGCTGACGTTCGGCTATCTGGCGGGCAAGCATCTGGGCGGGCACTTGCCCAACGCCTGAACGGGCTTGCGGGAGGGCAGGGGGTGACATTGTCCGCCGCTTCGCGTAAGGGCGCGACTCCTATCAGCGCGACTCAAAGCGAAAGCGAGTGCTTCTCATGACCAAACTCAACGAACTCTCCGACAATTATGGCGCCCGCAAGGGCCGCATGCGCGTGGGCCGCGGCATCGGCTCGGGCAAGGGCAAGACCGCCGGTCGCGGCCAGAAGGGCGCCAAGGCGCGCTCGGGCGTGGCAGTCAACGGGTTCGAAGGCGGCCAGATGCCGCTCCACATGCGCATCCCGAAGCGCGGCTTCAACAACATCTTCGCCAAGGACTACGCTGAGGTGAACCTCGGCATGATCCAGAAGGCGATCGATGCGGGCAAGCTCGCCACCGATGGTGTGATCGATCACGCTGCGCTGCAGGCCGCTGGTCTGGCGCGCGGCGGCAAGGATGGCGTGCGCCTCCTCGCCAAGGGTGAACTCACCGCCAAGGTCAGCTTCCACGTGGCTGGCGTCAGCGCCGGTGCCCGCACGGCGGTCGAAGCGCTCGGCGGTTCGGTCACGCTCCCCGAAGCGGTGGCCAGCGAGCACGAGAAGAAGACGGCGCGCCGCGAAGCCAACAAGGCTGCCAAGGCTGCCAAGTAAGGCGGCAAAGCATGCGGGGGCCGGGGAAACCTGGCCCCCGTTTGCGTTTTGGCTCTTCCTCTGCCGATAAATCGCTGACCGGGGGTTCGACATTGCCGAACCCTCCCTATATGGGCTAGCCAGATAGGTAGCGCGATCAACGCGCAGTCTGCCCAGCAGCAAGGCTTGTAACCCGACAATGGCATCCCGCGCCGACAACATCGCCAGCACGCTCAATCTGGCCAACTTCTCGAAGGCGACCGAACTCAAGTCGCGCATCTGGTTCACTGTGGGCGCGCTGATCGTGTTCCGCTTCATGAGCTTCGTGCCGCTGCCCGGGGTCAACCCGCTGATCCTTGAGGATCTCTACAAGCGCACGCAGGGCGGCATTCTGGATGTGTTCAATGCGTTTTCGGGCGGTTCGCTTCAGCGGATGAGCCTGATCGCGTTGGGCGTGATGCCGTATATCACGGCCTCGATCGTGGTCCAGCTGGCCGCCTCGCTTCACCCTGCGCTCGCCTCGCTCAAGAAAGAAGGCGAAAGCGGCCGCAAGAAGCTCAACCAATATACCCGCTATGGCGCGGTGTTCCTCACCGCCATTCAGGGCTGGTTCCTTGCCGTCGGGCTTGAGGCGTTCAGCGCCTCCAGCGGCCTGCCCGCTGTGGTCGATCCCGGCTATGTGTTCCGCATCGGCGCTGTGATCAGCCTGATCGGCGGCACCATGTTCCTGTTGTGGCTGGGTGAGCAGATTACCAGCCGCGGCATTGGTAACGGTGTTTCGCTGATCATCATGGCCGGCATCGTGGCGCAAATGCCCACATTCTTCGGCAACTTGTTCGATCAGGGCCGCACCGGCGCGCTCAGCCCGTTCGTCATCGTTGGCGTTCTGGCGATGCTGATCGGTGTCGTGGTCTTCATCTGCTTTTTCGAGCGCGCCTCGCGCCGCCTGCTCATCCAGTATCCCAAGCGCGTGACCCAGCGCGGGATGATGGCGGCAGACCGCAGCCACTTGCCGCTCAAGCTCAACACCGCAGGTGTGATCCCGCCGATCTTCGCCAGCTCGCTGCTGCTGCTGCCGCTCACAGTCACGCAGTTTGCCGGAAGCTCGGTCTCGCCCGATAGCACCATGGGGCAGGTCATCGTGGGGCTGAACCAGTATCTCGGCCACGGCAAGCCGGTCTACATGGTGCTTTATGCGCTGGGGATCATGTTCTTCAGCTTCTTCTACACTGCGATCGTGTTCAATCCGGAAGAGACGGCAGACAACCTGAAGCGCAATGGCGGGTTCATCCCCGGCATCCGCCCGGGCAAGAACACCGAGAAGTATCTCGATTATGTGCTGACGCGCATCACCGTGCTCGGCGCCGCCTATATCACCGCCGTCTGCGTGGTGCCTGAGGCGATCTTGGCGCAAACCGGCCTCGGATCGCTGTTCTTCGGCGGCACCAGCCTGCTCATCGTGGTCAACGTGACGGTCGATACCATCACGCAGATCCAGTCGCATCTGCTGGCGCATCAGTATGGCGATCTTATCAAGAAGGCCAAGCTTAAGGGCCGCATGCGTTGAACGACAGCCCGTGGACCGCTGCGGTCCAACGGGCGGGGCAAGAGGGGATTGCAGGCATGAACATCATCCTGTTGGGGCCGCCGGGAGCCGGCAAGGGAACCCAGGCGCAGCGACTTGTCGAGCGCCATGGCATGAAGCAGCTTTCCACCGGTGACATGCTGCGCGCGGCGGTCAAGGCGGGTACGCCGGTCGGCCTCAAGGCCAAGGCCATTATGGAAGCGGGCGAACTGGTCTCCGACGAGATCGTCTCGGCGCTGATCGGAGACGAACTGGACGCCATGCCAACGGGCACCGGCGCAATTTTCGATGGCTATCCGCGCACCGCGCCGCAGGCCGCTTCGCTCGAAGCCATCCTCGCCTCGCGCGGACGTGCGCTCGATCACGTGATCGAACTGGAAGTGAACGAGGACGCACTCGTCGAGCGCATCACCGGCCGCTATACCTGTGCGGCGTGCGGCAAGGGCTATCATGACACGTTCGAACAGCCAGCCGTGGCGGGCACGTGCGACAAGTGCGGGAGCCACGAATTCAAGCGCCGCCCGGATGACAACGAGGAAACCGTGCGCACCCGCATGGCCGAATACCGCGCCAAGACTGCGCCGATCCTGCCGATCTACGAAGCGCGCGGGATTGTCAGCCGGGTGGACGGAATGGCGGATATGGATGCGGTGACGGGTGCCATCGAGGCCATTCTGGTATAGAGCCTTGCGTCTCGGTGCCGATCGGGTGGCCGGAGCAGGGAGTGCGATAATGCAGACCACCGGGCGCTGGCTTTCGGGCACGGGGATCTTGGCGGCGCTGGCGCTGTCTCTGGTTCTGGCTGCGCCCGCGGCCCGGGCCGAAGTGGTTGCCGCCACCGACACCGGCTTTGTCGTGCGCCTGACCAGCGAAGTCACTGCCCCTGCGGCCGAAGCGTGGAAAGCGATTCTTACCCCGGCGCTATGGTGGCAAAGCCAGCACACCTTTTCGGGCGACGCGGCCAATCTCGTGCTCGATAGTCAGGTCGGCGGCTGCTTTTGCGAAGTCCTCCCCCGCCCGGATGGGGCCCCCGCCACGCAGAAGCCGGGCGGCGTGCAGCACATGCGGGTGATCTATGTCGAACCGCCGCGCGCGCTGCGCATGGCAGGCGCGCTGGGGCCGCTGCAAAGTGAGGCGCTGGCGGCCACACTGACGATCACGGTCAAGCCCAACGATACACTTGCGGAAAAGGGGGCAGGGACAGGTTCGCGCATCCTGTTCGAATATGTCGTGGGCGGCTTCATGCGTTACAAGGCCGTGGACATCGCCGCGGCGGTGGACCGGATGCTCGCCGCGCAGATCACCAGCCTGGCGAGCAAGCTCGGCCCGGTTGCCGCACCTGCTGTGCCAGTCGGCGGACCAGTGGCTGGGCCGCCTGCGCCGGGCGGAGAGCTTCCCGCGTCGGGGGCGGCATCCACGGCGGTCGCCCCGCTGAGCGGGGTCGAAAGTTATAGCTTGCCCCCGAAGGGCGGCCAGCCGGTGCCCAGACCGGCGCCAAAACCTGTGCCCCCGCCCGATCCGAAGCCCGATCCGAAGTCCGATCCGAAGCCCGATCCGAAGCCCGATCCGAAGCCCGATCCGAAGCCGGGGCCACTGGCCAAGCCTTCTGCAGCTTCAGCGGCAAAGCCAGTTCCCAAACCAGCCCCGCCTCCGGCGGCCAAGCCTGCCGCCAAGGCGGCCGGAGCTGCCGCCGCAGCCGGGGCGAGGGCCGCTGCAAAGCCTGTGCCCAAGCCTACGACAAAGCCTGCGGCAAAGCCCGCTGCCAAGGCGCCCGATCCCGAAGCGGAAGCCCGCCGCGATGCCAACGCGCTGTTCGATGCAGCGCTCAGCGGCGCAGCCACCCCCTAAGTCCTGCGGGAATCCGCTCGGCGAGCAGGGCCGTGCTCTGGCGCACTGACGAACGCCGCAAAACCCGCTAGAACCCGGCCGAGGGATCCGTGCGACTCGCCTGGCAAGACCGGGCGTGCGGGCGTTTCCCCTGCGGGTCGCACGCAAGCCCGGAAGTCGATCATCGGCTTTCGCAAAGGGGGAGAATGCTGTGGCCGTTTCCGATCACGTCGACCTGCCGACCTTCATGGAAGGCGTCAAGAAGCGCAACCCGCACCAGCCGGAATTTGTCCAGGCAGTGCAGGAAGTCGCCGAAGACATCTTTGAATTCATGGCAGACAAGGAGCAATATCACGCGCAGCAGATCCTGCGCCGCATTGCCGAGCCTGACCGTGTCGTGTCCTTCCGCGTCTGCTGGGAGGACGATGCCGGCAACATCCGCGTGCAGCGCGGCTGGCGCGTGCAGAACAACAACGCGATCGGTCCCTATAAGGGCGGCATTCGCTTTCACCCGAGCGTCAACGAAAGCGTGCTCAAGTTCCTTGCATTTGAACAGACGTTCAAGAACGCGCTGACGGGCTTGCCGATGGGCGGCGGCAAGGGCGGCTCCAACTTCAATCCCAAGGGTAAGAGCGTGCGCGAGATCATGCGCTTCTGCCAATCGTTCATGACCGAGCTATACCGCCATATCGGCGCCGACGTGGACGTGCCAGCAGGCGATATCGGCGTGGGCGGGCGCGAGATCGGCTTCATGTTCGGCCAGTACAAGCGCATCACCAACAACTTCACCGGCGTGCTCACCGGCAAGGGGCTGGAATGGGGCGGAAGCCTGATCCGCACTGAGGCGACCGGCTACGGCGCGGTCTATTTCCTCGCCAACATGCTGGCGACGAAGGGCGAAGACCTCACCGGCAAGACCGCCGTCATTTCAGGCTCGGGCAATGTGGCCACCCACGCGGCGGAAAAGATCGTCCAGCTTGGCGGCAAGGTGCTCACGCTGTCGGATTCGGGCGGTTATATCCACGATCCGGACGGTATCGATCAGGAGAAGATCGACTGGGTGAAGACCCACAAGACCCACCGCCGCGGCCGCATCGAGGAATACGTGGCCGCGTTCCCCAAGGCCACGTTCGTGGCCGGCAAGACCCCGTGGGGCGTACCTTGCGATGTCGCGCTGCCGTGCGCCACGCAAAACGAGCTTCTGGGCGATGACGCGAAGGCGCTGGTGGCCAATGGCTGCAGGGCGGTGGCCGAAGGCGCCAACATGCCGACCGATCTGGCAGGCGTCCATGTGTTCAAGGCCGCGAAGATCCTCTACGCGCCGGGCAAGGCGAGCAATGCCGGCGGCGTCGCGGTTTCGGGCCTTGAGATGAGCCAGAATTCCGAACGCCGTTCGTGGAAGGAGGACGAACTCCAGCAGATGCTCAAGGACATCATGCTGGGCATTCACCAGTCCTGCCTCGAATATGGCGATCAGGGCGGCGGCTATACCGATTACGTCAAGGGCGCGAACATCGGCGGCTTCAAGAAAGTGGCCGATGCGATGCTGGCCTTTGGCGTGGTCTGAAACCGGCAATCGGATGGTGCGTCAGGCGGAGCGCAGGCTCCGCTGGCGCACCACCAGCGCCGTGCCCGCGGCGGCCAGCGCAAACGGGATCAGCAGCGCCACGCCCGCGCTATAGCTGCCGGTCCTGTCGGCCAGCACGCCCCAGGTAATCGGGCCGATGAACGCGCCGCATTGGGCTACGGTATTGGCCATGGCCAGCCCGGCGGCGCGGTCGCCTTCGGGGATCAGGCGGCTCAGCACCGCCAGGGGCAGCATCCCTGCCGTCTGCGCCGCGGCAATGAACACCACATAGCCGCTCATCGTGCTTGCGGGCGTGCCACCTAGCCACAGCACGGCAAGGCCCAGCGCAGCCAGCACCATGAACCCGGCATAGGTCAGCAGCGTGCGCGCCGTGGTCCGCCCGGCCAGCATGCTGACCAGCAGCAGCCCCAGCGCAATAGCCACCCCACCTGCCGAGACGATGCGGCCCACGCCCGCCACATCCAGCCCGGCATCGCGCGCCAGCAGCTTGGGCGCGGAAAACACGATGGCGTTGACCGCCACATAATTGAGCGCATTGGCCGTGCCCAGCAGCAGCACGAAAGGATTGGCCAGCACATGCCGCAGGCTGTGCGCAGGCGCGCCTGCCGCTGCCGTCTCCTGCGCCAGTGTCCGCGCCAGCCAGCCGCGCTCGGCTTCGCTCAGCCAGAGTGCGGTGGCGGGCCGGTCGGGCAGTGCGGCAATCAGCACCAGCGCCAGCACCACCGAAGGCAGGCCCTCAAGCACCAGCAGCCATTGCCAGCCATGCACTCCCAGCCAGCCATCCAGCGCCAGCAGCGGCGCGGCGATGCTGCCCATCGCGATGGTGGACAGCGGCAGCGCGATATAGAACCGGCTGATCGCCCAGGCGCGGTGCTCACCGGCAAACCACGTGGAGAGATAGAGGATCACCCCCGGATAGAACCCGGCCTCCGCCACGCCGAGGGCAAAGCGCATGGCATAGAATTGCAGCGGCGTGTGGACGAAGGCGGTGAGGACCGAGATGACCCCCCACGTCAGCATGATCCGCGCCAGCCAGACCCGCGCTCCAAACCGGGCCAGCATCAGGTTGGACGGCACTTCCAGCAGCGCATAACCAAGGAAAAACGCTGATGCGCCCATGCCATAGATCGTCTCGCTGAAACCCAGATCGGCGTTCATCGTCGCGGCGGCAAAGCTGATGTTCGCGCGGTCGACCACGGCCACGAAATAGCTGAGCAGGATTAGCGGCAGGGTGCGCAGGGCAATCCTGCGGATCAGCGCGCGCTCGTTAACCTCAGCCACCATCAACGCGTGTGCCCCCAATCGTCCCGGAGGGCACGCTAACAGGGCACAGGGAAACGACAAGCACCAGCCGTGCGCTGGACTTTGACCTCACCGCACCAATACGGTATAGGGACACTACCCAGACAAAAGGCCGCGCCACGCGGGCGCGAAGCCCCCGTTTTGGCCTGTCTTAGCGGTTGACGCTGTGTCCGAATCGTCCTAAGCGCGCGCTTCACTCGATACGAAATGGTCTATTGCGTCGGTTCGGAACCTGCGGGTTTCTTTCTGGCGATGGCTCTTCCGTAGTCGGCGTGAACAGCGATGAGATGGGGTCTGGCCCGGTGCACCTTGCGCCGCCGTCATCACCCTGTGGAGCATGGAGAAACAAGTGGCTCGTATTGCCGGGGTCAATATCCCCACCAACAAGCGCGTGATCATTGCGCTGACATACATTCACGGTATCGGTGCGCACAAGGCCAAGCAGATCGCCGACAAGCTCGGAATCGATCACACCCGCCGCGTGCAGGATCTTTCGGACGCCGAAGTGCTCCAGATCCGTGAAACGATCGACGCGGATCACACCGTGGAAGGCGATCTTCGCCGCGAAACCGCGATGAACATCAAGCGCCTGATGGATCTGGCCTGCTATCGCGGCCTGCGTCACCGCAAGGGTCTGCCCGTTCGCGGCCAGCGCACCCACACCAACGCCCGCACCCGCAAGGGCAAGGCCAAGGCGATCGCCGGCAAGAAGAAGTAAGGCGGCCTTCCGGCCCCGACTTCCAGGCACTTCTTTCTACAGGAATTCAAGACAATGGCCCGCGAACCTCAACGCATCAAGCGGCGCGAGCGCAAGAACATCACCAGTGGTGTCGCGCACGTCAATGCCAGCTTCAACAACACCATGATCACCATCACCGACGCGCAAGGCAACGCCATTTCGTGGTCGTCCGCCGGCGCGATGGGCTTCAAGGGCAGCCGCAAGTCGACGCCCTATGCCGCGCAGGTCGCGGCTGACGATGCGGGCAAGAAGGCGGCCGAGCACGGCGTCCGCACGCTCGAAGTCGAAGTGAAGGGCCCCGGATCGGGCCGCGAAAGCGCGCTGCGCGCGCTTCAGGCGGTTGGCTTCACGATTACCGCGATCCGCGACGTGACGCCGATTCCGCACAACGGTGTGCGCCCGTCGAAGCGTCGCCGCGTCTGATCCTGCCTTCAGCGGGGCAAAGTGCGGGGCGCGTCCCGCGTTTTGTATCCGCCCACTGCTCTGATCGGCGTCGGCCCTTTGGCCGGTCGCCGGCATCCTCCGATAACCCTAGGGGAATTCCATGACTGTCAACATCAAGAACTGGCAGGAACTGAAGAAGCCCAACTCCCTCGAGATCAAGCCCGGCAACGATGCCAAGCGCCGTGCGACTTTCGTCGCCGAGCCGCTGGAGCGTGGCTTTGGTCTGACTCTCGGCAACGCGCTGCGCCGCGTGCTGTTGTCCTCGCTGCAGGGCGCGGCCGTCACTTCGATCAAGATCGAGAACGTGCTCCACGAATTCTCCTCGCTCGCCGGTGTGCGCGAGGACGTGACTGACATCGTGCTCAACGTGAAGCAGATCGCGCTGCGGATGCAGGGCGAAGGCCCGAAGCGCCTGCAGCTTTCGGCCACTGGCCCGGGCGAAGTCAAGGCGGGCGACATTGCGGTCAGCGGTGATATCGAGGTCATGAACAAGGACCTCGTGATCTGCAATCTCGATGAAGGCGCTACCTTCAACATGGAACTGACCGCCGATACCGGTAAGGGCTATGTCCCCGCCGTGTCGAACCGTCCTATCGATGCGCCGATCGGCCTGATCCCGATCGATTCGCTCTATTCGCCGGTCCGTCAGGTCTCCTACAAGATCGATAACGCCCGCATCGGGCAGGAGCTTGATTACGACAAGCTCAACCTGATGGTCGAAACCGATGGCACCGTGACTCCGGAAGATGCAGTCGCCTATGCGGCGCGCATCCTGCAGGACCAGCTCTCGCTCTTCGTGCACTTCGATGATCAGCTGCCGACTGGTCACGCCCCGGCGATGACAGGCGGCATGGCGGTTCACACGCCTGAAGAAAGTGACGCTAACCAGCTCAACCGTTACCTCCTCAAGAAGGTGGACGAACTGGAGCTGTCGGTCCGCTCGGCCAACTGCCTCAAGAACGACAACATCATCTACATCGGCGATCTCGTGCAGAAGACCGAAGCAGAAATGCTGCGCACGCCGAACTTCGGCCGCAAGTCGCTCAACGAAATCAAGGAAGTGCTTTCCTCGATGGGTCTGCGCCTCGGCATGGATATCCCCGGCTGGCCGCCCGAGAACATCGAAGAGATGGCCAAGAAGCTCGAGCAGGAACTGCTGGGCTGAACCGAATACGGGGCGCTTCGGTAAACGGAGCGCCCCGGCGGGTTTTTTGGCGGTGCCCCATGAAAACCGCCTGGTACGGGCTACCTGATACGGGCCCCTAACGAACGGAGAAGACCGATGCGTCACAAACTTGGCCAGCGCAAGCTGGGCCGGACCAGCTCCCACCGCCGCGCGCTGATGCGCAACATGGCTGCGGCGCTGATCAAGCACGAACAAATTACCACCACGCTGCCCAAGGCGCGCGAACTGCGCCCCTACATCGAAAAGCTGATCACGCTGGGCAAGCATGGCGGCCTTTCCAATCGCCGCCTTGCGCACGCCCGCCTGCTGGATGATGCGCAGCTCGCCAAGCTCTTCACCACGCTGGCCGAACGTTATGCTGGCCGCGCCGGTGGCTACACCCGCATCATCAAGGCCGGTTACCGCGCTTCGGACGCTGCGCCGATGGCCGTAATCGAACTGGTTGACCGCGATACGAGCGCCAAGGGCCTCGATTCCGGCCCAGTGATGACCGCGGATGAAGACGAATACGAAGCGGCCTGAGGCTGCCGGATCCCGCAAGGGAAAAACTGGGGCGGAGCCGCAAGGCTCCGCCCCTTTTCATTGGGCTCGTATTACGGCGCCCGCCTTGTGTGGGGCCGCACTGCACAACCGTCGCGGATAGCCTCAGACCACCTGAAATCCTGCCAGTTCCCTATCTGCGGCCCTCGTGCGATTTCGCTCTCGCCCACGGCCCCCCATCGGTGCTAAATCATTCCCGGATAAGCATGAAAATCGCGGGATGGATCGGAAGGGCGGTTCTGGTGATTGCAGCCTCGCTGCAAGGATCAGGGGCTATGGCCCGCGAGGCGGCTGAGGCGCTGGCAGCGCCGGTTGACGGCCTGTCCAGCCAAGCCGGTGCCAGCGGGGCGCCTGCGCCCCCAACGGCCCGTACAGCGGCCCGCACACCAGACCGCGCGAGCCTCACCGCACTTTCGGCGCCGCGCTATCCCCAAACCCGGCGCGATTCCCTGATCGAGCACCATTTCGGTGAAGATCTGGCCGATCCCTATCGCTGGCTTGAGGACGACGTGCGCGCCAGTCCCGAAGTGGCGGGCTGGGTCGCGCAGCAAAATGCCGCCAGCGCCGCCTATCTCGCCCAGCTTCCCGGGCGCGATGCGCTGCGCGAGCGGATCCGAAGCCTGTTTGCCTACGAACGCTTCAGTTTGCCGCGCAAGGCAGGCGGGCGCTATTTCTACACGCGCAACAGCGGGCTGCAAAATCAGTCGGTGCTCCACGTGCGCGATGGTCTGGCGGGCGAAGGCCGCGTGCTGGTCGATCCCAACGCATGGACGGCGCAGGCCGGGGAAGGGCTGCGCACGCTCGATGCCTGGGTGCCATCGCGCGGCGGCCGGCTGCTGGCCTTCACCCAGCAGCGCGATGGCAGCGATTGGCGCACGATCCGGCTGGTTGATGTGGCCACGGGCCGGATGTTGGCGGACCGGCTGGAATGGGCCAATGATACCGCGATCGGCTGGGTGGGCGATGCAGGCTTCCTCTACGCCCGCTATCCCGAACCGGCAGCGGGTGAGGCTTATCGTGCCCCGGTCTATGATAAGGCGATCTGGTTCCACCGGGTCGGCACACCGCAAAGCGCGGATGTGCAGGTGTTCGCCACGCCCGATCACCGCGATTGGAACCATCGGGTTTCGGTGTCTTCGGACGGGCGCTGGGCGGTCATCATCTCGTCCGCCAGCACGCTGCCGCGCCGCGCCGTGCGGGTCATTCCGCTCACCCGGGGGCGCGAGAATTGGCAGGCGCTGCCCATCGCGCCCGCGATGACCGATGATTGGCGCTTCATCGAAGGCATCGGGGATCGCCTGTGGTTCATCACCAGTGCCGGGGCGGTGCACTACCGCCTGGTGCGGGTCGATCTCGATCGCGCCGGCCGTTTTGCGATCCGTGAAGTGATCGGCGAGAAGATCGATACGCTGGATGGCGGGCGGATTGTCGGCAACCGGCTGATCCTGTCCTATCTCCAGCGCGGGGCAAGCTATGCCGTGGTCACCGATCTGAATGGCCGCCCCAAGCGGGCGATCACGGTCGATGCGATTGGCGCGGCCAGCGGGTTCGGCGGCCGCCCCGGCGATCCGGAGACGTTCTATCAGTTCTCCAGCTTCAATCAGCCGCCGTCGATCTTTCGGCTCGATATGCGCACGGGCAGAGCCGCGCCCTTCGCGGTCCCGCACCTGTCGTTCAATCCGGATGACTATGTCGTCGAACAGCGCAGCTTCCCTTCGAAGGATGGCACGCGGGTTCCGATGTACGTGGTGCGCAAGCGCAGCCTTGCGGCCGCAAACGCGGCGGCGCCCACACTGCTCTATGGCTATGGCGGTTTCGATGTGGCGCTCACGCCCGGCTATTCGGCGGTGCGCATGGCCTGGCTGGAGGCAGGCGGCGTGTTCGCGCTCGCCAATATCCGTGGCGGCGGCGAATTTGGCCGGGCGTGGTATGATGCCGGGCGCTTGGCCAACAAGCAGAACAGCTTCGACGACTTCATCGCCGCCGGGGAATACCTGCTCCGGGAAGGCATCGCGCGGGAAGGCGGCCTTGCCATTCAGGGCGGCTCCAATGGCGGGATGCTGGTGGCCGCCGTGATCAACCAGCGCTCCGATCTTTTCGCCGCGGCCAATCCCGATGTCGGAGTGATGGACATGCTGCGCTTCGATCGGTTCACCACCGGGCGCTTCTGGGTCGACGATTACGGCAGCCCCGCGCGTGAGGCGGATTGGCGCGTGCTGCGGGCCTATTCGCCTTATCACAATATCCGCGAGCGAGCGCAGTATCCGGCGATTCTTGTCACCACGGCCGATACCGACGACCGGGTCGTTCCGGCGCACAGCTTCAAGTATGTCGCGGCGTTGCAGGCCGCCGATCTTGGGCCCCGCCCGCGGCTCCTGCGCGTGGAGGCGCAGGCCGGGCACGGGCCGGGCAAGCCGGTGGACAAAGTGATCGCCAGCGGCGCCGATGTGCTCGCCTTCCTCGCGAAATGGACGGGCCTTTCGCTGGAATAGGCCGCTGATTTTGCAAGACGCGCCCTTGCAGCGCCGCGCGCTCGCCACTATCCCGTGCAAGTGAAGCTGCCTGCCGCCAAGGCGGGCGCCAGCCACGGGAAAGACCTGCCATGACCTCGTTCCAGGACCGCGAACGCGCTGAAGAAGCCAAGTTCGCGCATGATGAAGACACCCTGTTCCGCATCCAGGCGCGCCGCAACAAGCTGCTAGGCCACTGGGCTGCGGCGCGCATGGGCCTCGATGCTGCCGAAACCGAAGCCTATGCCCGCTCGGTCGTGCAGGCCGAGTTCGAGGAAGCGGGCGACGAGGATGTCGTGCGCAAGCTGCTGGGCGATCTCACGTCGGCCAAGGTTGAGATCGACGAGGCCGAGATTCGCGCCGCTCTGGCGGAGCAAGCGGTCGAAGCGCGCCGCCAGATCGTGGGCGACGTCTGATGGCCATGCCTGCGGGAGAGATCGAGGCGCTGATCCGTGCCGCGATTCCCGATGCCGAAGTCACCATCACCGATCTTGCCGGAGACGGCGATCACTATGCCGCGCATGTCATCGCAGCCTCGTTTGCCGGGCTCAGCCGCGTGGCGCGGCACAAGGCCGTCTATGGCGCGCTGGGCACACGCATGGGCGGGGTGCTTCATGCCTTGCAAGTGACCACCGGCGTCCCCACCTGAAACCCGATTATAGCCACGAAAGAACCGGAAAGAGCCTCATGTCCAGCAACGAACGCATCGCTGAAATCGTCGGCACGAACGACGTCGTCCTGTTCATGAAGGGCACCCCGCTGTTTCCGCAGTGCGGGTTCTCCAGCAAGGCGATTGCCATTCTCGATCACCTCGGCGTGGCTTATGCCTCGGTCGATGTGCTGCAGGACATGGAAATCCGCCAGGGCATCAAGGCCTATTCGGATTGGCCGACGATTCCGCAGCTCTATGTGAAGGGCGAATTCGTCGGCGGTTCGGATATCATGATGGAAATGTACGAAGCGGGCGAACTGCACCAGCTCATGGCCGACGCGCAAGTCGCGCAGGCCTGAACGTTTCGCCTCTATCGGGCGCAGATGCGCGGCTTCGCCTGTGGCGGAGCCGCGTTTTTGCGTTTCTGATGCGGCGCCGCTGACTGGACGTTTGCGATGAGGTGGGGGTTTTGCAGGAGGATGTCCTGCCCCGCGCGCAGGTGGGGGGAGATCGGCGCGCGGGGCTGGTCAGGCGGTGGGGCCTGTGAGAGGCGGAACCGGGAGACCGGGGGGAACGGTTCCGCCTCTGGGAAGACACTCTCAGGACAAATCAACCTATGCATGGGGCGTGCCAAATGCATAAGCTGGCCGAAAAATCGGCAAATCGCTCTGCGGGGTCACCGGTGTGGCTGCTATATCTGTAAAGATTGCCGACAGGGGCCCTCCCACTTTCGCGTATTGCCCGGCAAAGCTGTGCCGCAGCGCTTGGCAAGTCCCTGCCGCCTGTAGCATGATCGCCCGCATGGATGAGATCGACGATATGGGCGAGCACGCAGACGCCGCCCCCGCCACGCCTGCCGCCACACTGGTGGTGTTCCGCC
>JAIXYF010000346.1 GCA_027490345.1 Novosphingobium sp. | reverse complement strand
GTGGTGTTCACTTATGCCTATCAGCGCACCAAGACCGATGGCGGCCAGTATAATTCCAATCGCGTGTTCGGAACGGGCCTCTATGAAAGCGCGGCGCGCTATGCCGAGCCGGTGGACCGGTTTGCGCACCTCGCCAGCATGGAAATCAACGCCCATGTCGGCGAAGTGTTCGACCTTGTGGCGACGACCGCGTTCACCAAGGTCAAGAACAAGCGCAAGGGCGACAATACCGACCTGCTGCTCGATCTGGACTACGACTACGAGACGTTCCCGGCCTTCACCAGCTTCAACGAATCGGTGAACACGCGCCAGCAGTGGAACCAGGAAATCCGCCTCGTCTCCACGCATGGCGGGCCGTTCAGCTGGGTGGTCGGCGGCTTCTTCAACGAGCAGAAGCTGCAGAACGACTATCGCGAAATCATCCCGGGCCATCCGTGGGTCGATCTGGCCACGAACCCTGAGGAAATTGAATACGCCTCGTATGTCCGATCGAAAGTGAGCGAGAAGGCCGTGTTCGGCGAGGGCTCGTTCAAGATTACGCCGGAATGGCAGGTCACTGCTGGTGGGCGCTACTTCCGCTACGATTCGCAAGTGTCGGGCCGCGCTGTGGTGCCCTTGCTGGGCGATCCGCTCAGCCCCTATGATGCGACGCCCGCCGGTGG
This sequence comes from Novosphingobium sp., assembly GCA_027490345.1. Lineage (GTDB taxonomy): Bacteria > Pseudomonadota > Alphaproteobacteria > Sphingomonadales > Sphingomonadaceae > Novosphingobium. The sequence goes on along the minus strand of JAIXYF010000346.1, from coordinate 8,899 downwards.
CCTTTCGGGGCAGAGCGGCTCGGTCTGGAAATTCAACACATCCTACAAGTTCACGCCCGGCATTATGGCCTATGTGACCTACAGCAAGGGTTATCGGATCGGCGGACCAAACACCGTGGCGCCATGTGTTCTCCCGCTGAAGCCGCCGCCGTTCCAGAACGTGTGCGGCCTGCCCAACGAACTCCAGTTTGGCCCAGATTCGACCAAGAACCTTGAAATCGGGCTGCGAGCGGAACTGTTCGACCGCAAGCTGACGATGAACCTCAACGCCTTCACGATCAACTGGGACGGGATCCAGGTCGCTTCCGCCACGGTCAACGGCATTGTCGGCATCACGGTCAATGGTGGCAAGGCGAAGTCCGAAGGCTTCGAGGCATCGTTCCAGCTACGACCGATCGATCGCCTTTCGATCCAGGGCACGTATTCCTACACGAATGCGCGGCTCACCGAAGACGTCTCGAAGATCATCGCGGTGAATAGCCCGGCAGGGCTCTATCCCAGCACGCCGATCCAACTCGATGCGCTGAAGGGGGACCGCCTGCCCGGTTCGACCCGGAACAGCGGCAGCCTTGGCGTGAACTATACCATGCCGGTGTTTGGCGGTGATCTGATCGGTGACTGGACGGCGACGTATCGCGGCGATGTCGTCACGCGGCTGGGCTGGGACCGCGCGTTCGGCGACAAGCTGCCAGGCTTCGTGCTGCACCGCGCTTCGCTTTCGTGGCAGAATGATCGCTATACGTTCGGGCTGTTCGCAAACAACATCTTCGACAAGTACGCGGTGACGGCGGTTTCGAACGACCGTTCGCGCATCGGCCAGAACGACGGAGTGCGGCTGCGCTACTTCCGCCGCACAGTGATTGCGCCGCGCACGGTGGTGCTGGAGCTTCGGGTGAAATACTGAGCCGCCGGGGCTCTCATGCGCAAGAAGGGGCGGGGTTGATCCTCGCCCCCGTTTGCGCGAGACTGCCGGGAAGCAGGAACGGCAGGCAGGACAGAGCAGCACGGCAAGACGAACGAGGAGAGACAAGACCATGAGTTCGGGGCTGAAGAAGCTGGCGATTGATTGCATCCCCCCCGCAACGCTGGTGGCGGTGGTGGCATTCTGGATGCTGGCACCGGCTGCGGTGGTGGACAATCCGTGGTCCTCGCTGGCGGTCAACAGCGTGGTCACGGCTTTCGTGCTGGGGCTGGAACTGGTGTTCGAGCGGCATGAAGGCTGGCGGATGAACCGGCGCGAGTTCTTCACCGACCTGTTCTATTTCATCCTCATCAATACGGTGATCGGCCGCATGGCTTATCTGCTGACCGAGGCGCCGCTGCACGCGCTGAAGGAAGCCTGGGGCATCACCACACCCTGGGCCGCCGCGATGCCGTTTGTCGGGCAAGTGGCGCTGATCGTGTTCGTGTGGGAATTCGGCCAATACTGGATGCATCGGCTGATGCACAACTGGGAGCCTTTCTGGCTGACCCACGCGCCGCACCACCATTTGACCCAGCTTAACGCTATGAAAGGCGCGGTGGGCAATCCGATCGAGCTGTTCCTCATCAGCATCGGCGTGGTCGTGCTGTTCGACGTGTCCCCGGCGGCTTATCTGTGCGCTTTCGGCGTGACCAATGTGGTGGCCACATTTGCCCACGCCAATGTGCGCAGTGATCCGCCGCTGTTCTACAGCTTCTTTTTCACCACCATCCGCCAGCACAGCTTTCACCACTCGGTGGGCTATGAAAACACGCGCTGCAATTATGGCAATTCGCTGATCCTCATCGACCGCCTGTTCGGCACGTATCAGGAGGGCGAGGGCATTCTGGTGGGGCAAGATGACCGGCGGCGGTTGACGATCTGGGAGCAGTTCATGTTTCCGTTCAAACCCCTGATTGCCATGATGCAGCGGCCGAAGGATGATGCATCGTCCTCGGCGGGGTGAAGGCTGAACCTGCCCGGATTGCTGCCGTGCGCCGCGCGCTGGGCCGGGGGGATCTGGTTGCGGCCCAAAGCCTTGCGGCGGGCGTGGTTGCGGCCTTTCCCGAAGATGCCGAAGCGCGCTTTTTGCTTGGCATGGCGCGGGCCGAGGCGGGGCGCGTGGGGGCCGGTGCCGCTGATCTTGAGCGCGCCATCGCGCTGGAACCACGCGGCGCCTTTCGCGCGCAGTTGGCCCGGTTTCAGGTGATGCTGCGGCAAGATAGCGCGGCCGCCGCAACGCTGGCCGCCGCCGAAGCCGCTCCGCCAGACGATGCACTGGGGCGCGACACGATGGGCTGCGTCTATGCGCGGCTGGGCGAACATGCCGCCTCCGTCCCGCATTTCCGCGCAGCAGTTCAGCTGGCGCCGGGCAATGCCAGTTTCCGCTACAATCTGGCGGCGGCGCTGAATTTCATCGGCGATGTGGCAGGCGCGGAGGCGGCGGCGGAGGCGCTGCTCGCAGTGGCCCCTGATCATGCGCGCGGGCATCACCTGCTGGCGGGCCTGCGCAAGGTGAGCGCGCAGCACAACCACATCTCAGCGCTGGAAGCAGCGCTTGCCCGGGCGGGCGAGGGTGAGAGCGATGCGCGGCTGCTGCTGGGCTATGCGCTGGCCAAAGAGCTGGAAGATCTCGGCCGCGAGAAAGAGGCGCTCGCAAGGCTTTGCGCGGCCAACGCCGGGCACCGTGCGCGGCTGCCTTATGCCTTTGCGCGAGACGCTGCGAACTTCGATGCGATCGAGCAGGCCCTGCCGCACGTGATGGCGCTGCCGGCGGAGGGCGCGCCGCAGGATGCGCCGATTTTCGTTATCGGGATGCCGCGCACGGGGACAACGCTGGTCGACCGCATCCTTTCCTCGCACCCCGAGGTGTGGAGCGCAGGCGAATTGCAGGCGATGCCGCTGGCGGTGAAGCGCGTGGCCGGCACGCAAAGCCGCACGGTGCTTGATGCCGAAACGGTGGAGGCTGCTGCGGCGCGGGCAGACCTTGGCGCGATGGGCCATGACTATCTGGCGCGGGCGCGCAGCCATGCCGGCGCGCGCGAGGCGGGGCGGTTTACCGACAAGTTTCCGGGCAATTTCCAGTATGCCGCGTTCATCGCGCGGGCGCTGCCGCAGGCGCGGATCGTGTGCCTGCGCCGCCATCCGCTCGACACGGTGCTGGCCAACTTCCGCAATCTCTTCGCCATTTCCTCGCGCTATTATGACTACAGCTATGATCTGATGGACATCGCGCGGTGTTACGTGCGCTTCGATCGGTTGATGGCGCTATGGCGCGCGGCGCTGCCGGGGCGGATCCTGGAACTGCGCTATGAGGCGCTTGTGGACGATCAGGAAGGGCAGACGCGGGCCCTGCTGGCGCATTGCGGGCTGGCGTGGGACGAGGCCTGCCTTGATTTTCACCGCAATGCTGCGCCGGTAGCGACGCCCAGCGCCGCGCAAGTGCGCCAGCCGCTCTACCGCGATTCTGTGGCGCGGTGGACGCGGCACCGCGATGCTCTGGCCCCGGTGATCGCGCTGTTCGAAGCCGAAGGGATCGCTTTGTAAGGCCGGATGACGGACGGTGGCTCTAGCGCACTTGCGGCTTCAGCCCGAGGTGCCCGGCCAGCACCTTGAGATCGCGCTCAACGCCTTCGTTGACCAGCACCGCCGTGCGCGGCTGCACTTCCAGCAGCAGCGTTCCATCTTCCACGCGCAGCGCGCTGCCGCCGATCCCGGCAGCGGTGTTGCCGCTGAAGCGGCGGCACAGGCGGGTGGCAAGGCCCCATGCCTGCGCCTCGCGCAGCTGCTGCGGGCTTGCCAGCCGGCCCAGTTCTGCTGGCAGATCGGTGCTTCCGGTGTGGGCAATCATCGCCGCGGCCAGCATGGCGCGGTCTGCCGGGCTGGCGCCGATCCAGCGTTTGCGCAAAGCCCAGTCCCGCGCCAGATCGCCGCGCAAGTTGGGCTCGACCATCGCGGTTGCCAAACACAGCATCGTCGCTGTCAGCCGCAGGTGTTCGCTGGCCGAAGCGGCTCCGGCCAGCCGCGCCGCGACGGTCCAGCCGGTCACCATCGCGGCGGTTCCGGCGGCAACCCCGTGCTCCCCTGTAAAGGCTGCGGCGCCGGCCACGAGCGGGTCCTGCATCTGCACCCCGCGCGGCATCCGTTCCCATAACAGCCCTTCGCGCAGGCCCCACGATGAAAACACCAGGCGGCCCGGCTGCAGCGCGCGGATCAGCACGAACAGCAGCGCAGCGGTATCGGGCAGGGCGGCAAGGCGCGAACTGGATAGTCCGCTAAATGGCGTCAGCGTTTCCGGTCCGCGCCGCGCGAGTGCCTTGGCAATGGTCTGCGCCTGCGCCGCGCCGATTTCAAAGCCATGCGGATCGTCGATCGGCCAGGCGGTCGCCACCATCGCGTGCCGGGCAAAGGCGCGCAGCGATCCGCCCACAAGAAAGAGCGTCGAGCCGGGCGCGGCCTGCCAGTCTGCGCGCTTGAGCATTTTGGCAATCGTCTGCCCGAACGCGCGTTCGCCGCCAGCCCGCAGCGCGGGCAGGCGCAGCGTGCCCAGCGGCAGCGAAGTGCCGTGGCGGCAGCCGGTTTGATCCACGTCGACCAGTTCGAGGCTTCCCCCGCCCAGATCGCCGACCACCCCGTCTGCCCCCGGAAATGCACCGATCACCCCGTGGGCGCTCGTAATTGCCTCTTCCTCGCCCGAAAGGAGGCGGGGGGTGAGGCCCAGCGCGCGGATGCGATCGAGAAATTCCGGCCCGTTCACGGCATCGCGCACCGCCGCAGTTGCCACCACGTCGACATCGCCGATGCCCTTGAGATCGAGCAGCGTGCGGTAGCGCGCCAGGCTCGCCAGCGCTGCCGCCGATGCTCGCCCGCCCAGTCTCCCGTTTTCCGCCACGCTCTTGCCCAGCCGCGCGGTCACCTTTTCGTTGTGCAGCACATCGGGCGCGCGGGCCGGGCCGCCATAAATGACGAGGCGCACGGTGTTCGAGCCGATATCGATGATCGCCCGGGTGGGAACGTGGGCCGAAGTGCGGGTGAAGCGGGTCATTCCAGCAGCCGGATCAGGCAGGCGGCAGCACGGGCGGCAGAACGGGCGATTGGCCGCCGCGCCGCAGCGCCAGTTTGGGCACTTTGCTGCCCTTAGTCAGCGCCGCGCCGCGCCCGGAAAGCGAGGGGTTGGTCATGAAATAGCGGTGCACATTGAACGGCTTCGACCCCGGCTCGGCCCTGTGATAGGTGCCATCCGGCTCAAGAATCCAGCTTTGTTCGGTATCGAGCAGGTTGGCCAGCATCACCTGATCGAGCACCTGATCGTGGACCGTGGAATTGCGGATCGGCACCAGCACTTCGACCCGGCGGTCCAGATTGCGAGTCATCCCGTCTGCCGAGGAAATGAACACCCGCGCGCGCCGGTTGGGCAGCGGCGCCCCGTTGCCAAAGGCCCAGATGCGGCTATGTTCGAGGAAGCGGCCAATAATCGACTTGACCCGGATGCGTTCCGACAGGCCGGGCACGCCGGGCCTGAGGCAGCAAATGCCGCGCACCACCAGCGTGATCTCCACGCCCGCTGCGCTGGCGGCATAAAGGCGGCTGATGAGCTGGCTGTCCGTCAGCGAATTGAGCTTGGCCCAGATCGCCGCAGGCTTGCCCGCCCCCGCCAGCTGGATCTCGCGGTCGATGCATTCATACAGCTTGCGCCGCACCCCGATGGGGGCAATCGCCAGCATTTCGGTGGCTTTGGGCTCGATATAGCCGGTGATGAAATTGAACAATAGCCCCGCATCGCGCCCGAATTTCGGATCCGCCGTAAAGAAGCTGAGGTCGGTGTAGATCCGCGCCGTGACCGGGTGATAATTGCCCGTGCCGAAGTGGCAGTAGGTGCGATAGCCATCGCCTTCGCGCCGCACGACCATCGAAACCTTGGCGTGGGTTTTCCAGTCCACGAACCCGTAGATCACCTGAACCCCGGCGCGTTCAAGCTGGCTGGCCCAGTGGAGGTTCTGCTCCTCATCGAAGCGGGCTTTGAGTTCGACCACCGCCGTCACGGATTTGCCCGCTTCGGCCGCAGCGATCAGCGCGGCGAACACGGCAGATTGCTTGCCCGCGCGGTAGAGGGTCTGCTTGATCGCCACCACATCGGGATCCGAGGCGGCCTGCCGCAGGAAATCGACCACCACGTCGAAGCTTTCGAACGGGTGGTGGATCACCAGATCCTTGGTGCGGATGGCGGCAAAGCAATCGCCATCATGTTCGCGCACGCGTTCGGGATAGCGGGGGATATAGGGTTCGAACTTCAGTTCGGGTCGGTCGGTGTCAACAATCACCGAAAGCCCGTTCATCGCGAGCAGCCCGCCCGCCTTGATCACCATTGCGTGATCCAGCCGCAGCTTGTCCCGCAGCAGCTGCTCCGCCTCGGGATCAAAGTTTTCCTGCACTTGCAGCAGGATCACCTTGCCGCGCCGCCGCCGCTGGATGGCGGTGCGGAAATAGCGCACGAGGTCTTCGGCGTCTTCCTCCACTTCGATATCGCTATCGCGCAGCACGCGGAACGTGCCGTGGCCCTGGATGCGGAAACCGGGGAAGAGCTTGCCGGCATTGCGCAGGATCAGCTCCTCGATGCTGATCCAGCACGCGGTCTCTCCCGGCAGGCGCACGAAGCGGGGCAGGGCCGGGGGCACGAGGATCATCTCGGTCACCGGCTCGCCGTCTGCCAGCCGCGCGAGGGTGAAGAGAATGCCGGTTCCCTGGTTGTTGATGAAGGGAAACGGGTGCGCCGGATCGATGGCCTGCGGGGTGAGTGCGGGAAACACGTGCTCGGCGAAATAGTGCGCCAGCCAGTCCGTCTGCGTCTTGTCGAGCTTGCGGCTGCCGATGATGCGGATGCCTGCGGCATCGAGCAGGCCGGTGAGATCGGCAAGGATCCCCTGCTGCGCGCGCACCAATTCCTCGACGCCTTTATAGGCGGCCTGCAGCTGCTGTGTGGGGGTCAGCCCATCGATCGAAAGCTCGTCGATGCCCTGCCGCACTTGCGCGGCAAGGCCGGCCACACGCACCATCATGAATTCATCAAGATTGCTGCCCGATATCGAAAGAAAGCGCAGCCGCTCCAGCACCGGGTAATTGGGGTTTTGCGCCTCGGCCAGCACGCGGCGGTTGAACGCCAGCCAGCTCAGCTCGCGGTTGAAATACCGGTAGGGAGAGGACGTTGGCAGGCTTTCGGTGCGCGGCGCCGCGGCCGTAGCAATCCGGCTTTGTGCCGTTTTCGGATCATCCATGGCCATTGCCCCCCATCGCACTCGCCCGATCGCGGCGGCTTGGGGCGCGGCATGGTGGCCGATTGCGACAGAGCGATGACATGGCCTGCGGCATAGCACGAGGCGGGGCAGGAAAGGCAAGAGCCGCGCGCGGGTTTTGCCGGTCCATCGCAGTGCCGCAAACGGAAAAGGCCGGCCCCAGAGCGGGCCGGCCCCCAAGCACTGGGTGGTTCCCCGGCGCTCAGTGGTTCCCCTGGATGAAATCGCCCAGCACGCCCAGCGCGGAGCCTTCGCCCCGGTTCTGGCCGCCGCCGGGCATGGCTGCCGCCAGTATCCGGCCCGCCAGCCGCGCGAAGGGGAGGGACTGGATCCACACTTTGCCCGGGCCCGTAAGCCGCGCAAAGAACAAGCCTTCGCCGCCGAACAGCACGCTTTTCACCCCGCCCGCGCCGACGAGATCGAACGTGACAGTGGGCGTGTAGGCGGCAAGGCAGCCGGTATCGACATGGAGTTCTTCGCCCGGCGCCAGCGTCCGTTCGGTCAGCGTGCCGCCCATCTGCACGAACACCCAGCCATCGCCTTCCAGCTTCTGCATGATGAAGCCTTCGCCGCCGAACAGGCCGGTCATGATCTTGCGCTGGAAGGCAATGCCGATGGTGACGCCGCGCGCGGCGCACAGGAAGCTGTCTTTCTGGCAGATCAGCGTGCCGCCCAGATCATCGAGCTTGATCGGCAGGATCGCGCCGGGGGTGGGGGAGGCAAAGGCCACGCGCGCCTTGCCGTGGCCCTGATGGGTGAACACGGTGGTGAACAGGCTTTCGCCCGTGATCAGGCGCTTGCCCGCGCCCAGCAGCTTGCCCATGAAACCGCCGCCCTGATCGGCGCTGCCATCGCCGAACACGGTGGTCATCTGGATCGCGGCGTCCTTCCACACAAAGGCGCCTGCTTCGGCAACAGCGCTTTCACCCGGATCAAGCTCGATCTCGACGAACTGGAGCTCCTGCCCCTTGATCTCGAAATCGATATCATCGGCGATGCTGGCGCTGCGGGTGTGGCTCCAGGGGCTATTTCCTGCCATCGATCGGTCCTTGCTTGCTCTGGTGGTTGATGCGCCGCGCACCATACCCGTTCCTGCGGCGCGCGCAGCAAGCTTTTATGCGGCAGAAGCACCCACTTCGGGCCGGATCAGGGCAAAGGCGCTGGCCTCTTCAAGCGGGCGGCCCAGATGAAAGCCTTGGCCGAATTCGCAGCCCATCGCGCGCAGCGAGGCGCCTTGCTCGCCGGTCTCGATCCCCTCGGCCACGACGGTGAGGTTGAGATTGCTGGCCAGATCGAGGATCGCGCGTATGATCTTGCGGCTCTTGGGATCGTCCATCGAGGCTATGAACGAGCGGTCGATCTTGAGCGTGTCGAACGGCAGGTTCTGCAGATAGCTGAGCGAGGAATACCCTGTCCCGAAATCATCGAGACTGGTCTTCACCCCCCAGCTGCGCACTTGTTCCAGCACCTGCCGGGTCTGGTCGGGATCGATGATGGCCACGCCTTCGGTCACTTCCAGCCGCAGGAGTTCGGGCGGCACGCCGCTTTCCAGCAGCACGCGCCGGACATGGGTGGAGAACGTGGGCTGAAGGAACTGCTGCGGCGCAATGTTGATGCTGATGTAAGGCAGCCTGTCGGGGCCGAGCCC
>JAIXYF010000398.1 GCA_027490345.1 Novosphingobium sp. | reverse complement strand
CGGCACGCCCGAACTGGGCTCCACGCTCGCCCGCCTGCAACAGCTTTCCACCGTGCTCGAAGCGAGCCAGGCCAGCTTCTCAAAGCTCGCCAATCTTTCGCTGTTCGAATTCCTGCGCTGACCCAACCGGGATACCCCTCACCATGTATGCTGCCATCGGTATCGTCATTCTTCTTGTCATGGTGTTTGGCGGCTTCGCCATCACCGGCGGTGCGCTCGGCCCGGTCATGGAAGCCATTCCGCACGAAATGCTGATCATCGGCGGCGCGGCGCTCGGCGCGGTCGTCACCGGCAATTCGCTCCATGAATTGAAAGCGCTCGGCGGCGGCTTCGGCAAAGTGTTCAAAGGGCCGAAGCACAACAAGCAGGATCACGTCGATGCCATCGTGCTGTGCACGCGGCTGATGAAGATCTTGCGCAGCGATGGTCCGGTGGCGCTGGAAAGCCATGTCACCGATCCGGCCAATTCGCCGATTTTCGCCGAATTTCCGCGCATTCTTGGCAACAAGCCGCTGGTCGGCCTGATCTGCGATACGCTCACGCTCATCGTCGTGTCCTCGGGCACGCTCGAAGTCCACGCGGTCGAGGACGTGATGGACCATTCGATGAAGACGCACTTCCATGAAATGAGCGAGCCGCAGCATGCGCTGCAAAACCTGGCGGACGCGCTGCCCGCGCTGGGCATCGTCGCGGCGGTGCTCGGCGTGGTGAAGACCATGGGCTCGATCGACAAGCCGCCTTCGATCCTGGGCGCGATGATCGGCTCGGCGCTCGTCGGCACGTTCATGGGCGTGCTGCTCGCCTATGGCATCGTTGCGCCGCTTGCGGGCCGCCTCAAGCAAGTGCTCGATCAGGACGAGATGATCTTTCAGGCGGTCAAGCAAGTGATCATCGCAAGTCTGCACGGCTGGCCGCAGCCCCTAGTCGTCGAAAGCGCGCGTTCGGGCCTTGGCCATGCCTTCCGTCCGGGCCTGTCTGAACTCCTCGATGCCTTGCGCGGCAGGTAAGCCATGGCCAAAGCGCCCAAAGGCAAGAACGAGCCGGTTCGCCCGATCATCGTCAAGAAAGTCACCGTCGTCGAAGGCGGCCACCACGGCGGCGCGTGGAAGGTCGCTTATGCGGATTTCGTGACCGCGATGATGGCGTTCTTCCTGCTGATGTGGCTGCTGGGCGCAACCACCGAAAAGCAGCGCAAGGGCATTGCCGACTATTTCACCCCCACCTTGCTCAAGATTAAGGAAGGCAGCGCGGGCTCCTATGGCCTGCTCGGCGGCTCCTCTCTCACTGATGCAGACAAGTACCAGCACCGCGCCGGGCAGACCGGCACCAAGACGATGACGATCCCGCGCGATGCCACTGGCGGCGCGAAGGACGGCGGCACCAAGGCCAAGCGCACCGCCAGCCTGCAGCAGCGGCTCCAGCAAAAGCTGACGGCGAGCGAGACCTTGCGCAAGCTCGCCAAGCAAGTGCGCGTGAACCAGACGCCCGAGGGCATCCGCCTCGATCTGATGGACGACGCCAATTTCTCGATGTTCCGCCTCGGTACCACGCTGCTCACCCCCGAAGCTGCCGAGCTTGTCCGCGCCATCGGGCAGGCCCTGGGCCCCGATGCCGGCGGCCTTTCCGTGCGCGGCCACACCGACGCGCTGCAATGGAAGCCCGGAGACGCGGCCAACAACTGGTCGCTCAGCGCCGGCCGCGCCGAAGCGACGCGTCTTGCCCTCATGAAAAGCGGCGTCAAGGAAGACCGCTTCCGCCGCATCGAAGGCGTCGCCGATCAGGAGCCGCTGCTGCCGGACAACCCGACCGACCCGCGCAACCGGCGGATGAGCATCCTGCTGATGAACTGACTTTTTGTCGAGCCTGCCACCTTGCGCTTCCGCACCCGGCCAGCCTAGCCTTCTGCGCATGACAAGACAGGAACAAACAGCTTGATGCATCGCCACGCATGGGTCGCCTGCGTGCTCGCGGCTACCCCCTGCGCCGCTGGTGGCGGGCAGACCGAAGAGCCCGTGTTCGATCCCACCAGCGTCAATGTCGTCGATGCCATCGAGTGCCGCCTAAAGGCCCCGGCCTACAACGGCTTTGCCTGGGCGCTGAACGGTGACGAAAAACTCGCCGACCGCATGCAGTGGCGCAAGATCGAAAGCGGAAATCCTTTCCTCGGCGAATACGAACTGCCCGCGACGATCACAGTCGCCGGGCACTATGCCACGCAGCGCATCGCCTTTACCTCGTCCGGGGTGGTTGCCGTACTCGATCTGCCTGACCCCAACGTACTCGGCACCGAACTCGGCATCGCCAACGAACTGAGCGCAGATCCGCTGATCGAGGCGCTCGTCGCCGCGGGCAAAGCCACCCGCGCCGAGGGTGAGGCCGAAATCCAGTTCCGCAAGTTCCTCGGCCAGCAGATCCTGTCCGATACGCAAGAGCCACCGCAGGACGGGGAAAGCTTCGGCTTCCGCACTGTGATCAGCCGCAATGTCTCAAACGTCACAAGCCACCCGGACAAGACACTCTATGGCTGCTCCTACAAGATGGAATTGACGGACAAAGACGGCAAGCGCCTCTGATCGCTGCGCTCGCGCCCCCTTGCGCCGATCCCCACACCCCGCCTAGCCTTCCGCACACCACGGGGCGGGGAATAGAGGCATGATCCAAAGGCGCACATTTCTGGCCGCAGGCGCAGCGGGCGCGGCCCTTGCCGCCGCCCGTGCCGCCGCTGCGCCGGTCCTCTCCGCCTCCAATTTCGGCCTCACCCTCGCGCAGGCGCAGCGGCGCAATGGCTGGATCGAAGTCGATGCCGCCGCGTTCGAGGCCAATATCGCCACGCTGCGCGGGCTGGTCGCGCCAGCGCGCATCTGCGCGGTGATGAAGGCAGATGCCTATGGCAATGGCATCGCGCTGCTGATCCCCTCGGTCATCAAGGCCGGGATCGGCGATGTCGCGATCACCTCGAACGATGAGGCCCGCGTTGCCCGCCAGCTGGGCTACAAGGGCCGCCTCTACCGCATCCGCCTCGCCGCACCGGAGGAGATGGAAGACGCGCTCGGGCTCGGCGTCGTCGAGATCATCGGCAATCCCGAAAGCGCGGCGCGGCTCGAAGCGATGTGGCTCAAACGGCGCCCCCGCTTCCCCCGCCCCGTCCACCTCGCGCTCAACGCGGGCGGCATGTCGCGCAACGGGGTGGAGCTTTCGACCGGTTACGGCAAGGCCGATGCCCGCGCGCTGCTGGCGCTGAAAGGGCTGCGCATTGCGGGCGCGATGACGCATTATCCCAGCGAGGAAGCGCCCGACATTCTTGGCCAGCTTGCCCGCTACAAGGACGATCTGGCCTGGCTGGCGGGCGAGGGCCTGAGCCCCGCAGGCCTGATCCGCCACACCGCCAACACCTTCGCGGCGCTGACCCAGCCCGATACCCGCCTCGACATGGTCCGCATCGGCGGCGCGCTCTATGGTGATCCCGGCACGGTGAAGACGAACGCGTTCATTCCCGTCCCGACGATCAAGTCGCGCGTCGCGGCGGTCAATCATTATCCCGCCGGGCAGACCGTGGCTTATGACCGCACCTTCCGGCTGGAGCGCGAGAGTTGGCTGGCGAATGTGCCGATCGGCTATTCGGACGGGGTGCGGCGCGGCTTCAGCCATGCCAACCGGCCCGAATTTCCGGCAGACAGCAAAAACCACACCGAAGTGCTCATCCGCGGCCGCCGCGCGCCCGTCGTCGGCCGGGTCACCATGAACACATTGATGGTTGACGTCACCCAGCACCGCGATGTGCAGCTGGGCGATGAAGTCGTGCTGTTTGGCCCTCAGGGAACGGACCGCATCACGCAGGCCGAATTCGAAGCCAATTCCAGCGCCTATGCGCCCGAAATGCTCGCGGTGCTG
>JAIXYF010000446.1 GCA_027490345.1 Novosphingobium sp. | reverse complement strand
GCGCTCGCAGTGCGGATCGGCGCGGGATCGACCGGGGTGGCCAGGCTTTCGAAACCGCCCCACGAAAATCCGATGCCAAACAGCGAAAGCGCATCGATCAAGGCATCACGCGCCGCAGAAGTCCCGCCTTTCAGCACAAAGCTGAACAACCCGCAGCCGCCCGTGAAATCGCGCGCCCACAGGTCATACCCCGGCGAACCCGGCAGCATCGGGCACAGCACTTTGGCCACATGCGGCTGCGCTTCCAGCCACTGCGCTACGGCAAGGGCAGAGGCGGTCTCCTGCGCGAGCCTCAGGCCCATCGTGCGCAGGCCCCGCAGCATCAGCGCGGCATCATCAGGCGATACGACATTGCCCAAGCCCTGCGCGCGCAGGCGTAGCTTTTTATGCCATTGCGGCCCCGCGCTGGCGCTGCCCATCATCGCATCGGAATGCCCGCCGACATGCTTGGTCAGGCTCATGATGGATATGTCGGCCCCGCGCTCCAGCGCCGGGAAGCCGAGCGGCGAGGCCCAGGTATTGTCGAGCACCACCGTCACCCCTTGCGCCTTGGCGATGGCGGAAAGGGCGGGCACATCGCACACCTCGATTGTGAGGCTGCCCGGATTTTCGAGCAGCACAGCCTTGGTCCGTGCGCAGATCGCCGCCGCGAAGCCATCGACATCCGAAGGATCGAACCAGCGCGTCTCCACGCCGAAATCCTTCAGCAGCCCGCGCCCCATCGCCCGGCTCGGCTCATAGGCATTGTCGGTCATCAGCAGCACATCGCCCGGCCGCAGCACAGTCAGCAGCGCGCCCATGATCGCCGCCACGCCCGAAGGATAGAGCACTGTGCCTGTCGCGCCCGGCTCCAGCGCTGTCAGCGCCTCGGCCAGCGCCCACTGCGTCGGCGCGCCGCGCCGCCCATAATAGAACTTGCCGTCCTCGTTCGGCGGATAGGCCCGCAGCGCCGCCATATCGGGATAGAGATGCGTGCTGGCGCGGTAGACCGGCGGATTGACCACCGCGCCGGGGTGCTCCGCCGTGCCCGTCCATTCCGCCCGCCGGCCCACGCCCACGAGCCGCGTGCCGATCCCGGCCTGTTCACTGTCCTGCTGCGCCATGGGCCGGTCTTAGGCGGATTTGCAGAGAAAGTGAATTACCGCGCCGCGCCGGTTTCCTTCGGCGTCTCCGGGTCCGCGCCCCATTCGCTCCAGCTGCCATCATAGAGCGCCACATCCTGCTTGCCGATCAGGTGCGCGGCAAACAGTACAACGCTGGCGGTGACGCCCGAACCGCAGCTGGTGATCAGCGGGCGAGCGAGGTCCACGCCCGCTGCCTCGAACACGGCGCGGAGATCCTCGGGCGATTTCCACGTGCCATCGGGGCGAAACAGGTTGGCGTAATAGACATTGCGCGCACCGGGAATGTGCCCGCTGGCAAGGCCCGGCTTGGTTTCGGCAACATCGCCGGTAAACCGCCCCGGCCCGCGCGCATCGACCACCAGTTCGGCGTGGCTGGCAAGGTTGGCCAGCACGTCGTCCTTGCTGCGCACATTGCGCTCGTCGCTCCACACCGTGAAGTGCCGGTGGCGCAGCGTCTCCTTGCCTTGCGCGCACGGCCGTCCCTCGGCCTTCCACTTCGCGATCCCGCCATCAAGCAGCGCCACATTGGCCGCGCCGAACATCGTCAGCATGAACCACGCGCGCGCGGCGGTTTTGACCGGGCTATCGTCATAAAGCACGATGCGGCTGCCATCGCCCAGCCCAAGGCTCTGCATCTTGCTGGCAAACCGCTCGGCGCTGGGCAGCATATTGAGCCCGGGGCGCGCCGGATCGGCCAGTTCGGCCAGATTCAGGAACACCGCGCCGGGGATATGGCACGCCTCGTATTCCAACACGGGATTGCGCCCATGCTCGGGCAAAAACGCACTCGCATCAACGATGCGCAGATCACTTGCTCCCAGCTCGCTCGCGAGCCACTGGGTCGAGACCAGGGGTTCCATGGGTCAGCTCCGTCCTGCGTGTGGCCCGTCTGTGCGGTACCTTGATGAGGAGACTAGACCTGCCCCCCACTGCCGTCACGCCAAAAATGGTGTAATTCCGCCATTTTGTGCTGGCGTCCAGGGAGCAGGTTTCTCGCAGAGAACAGGGAGGAAGCTGAGGCTGCAAAGAGGCCGCAGGACGGGGCAAAGCCGCAGATTATCCCGTGCCTGTTCTTCTGGAGGCAGCCGCCGCCATCCCGCCCGCCCTCTTTGCGCTCTTCCTGCCCCTTCGCGTCCCCCCGTCGCGTCTCTGCGCAAAACCTTTCCCCTTCTGCCAGCCCGCTTGCCCCGCCGCCCGCGCAGGTGCAAAGGCGCCCGCGAAAGGACTACGCATGACCGATATCGGCGCCGCCCCGCTTTACCTTGGCCAGAACAGCAGCCTGCCCGCTTCGCCCGAGGAAGCAGTGCTCGATTATGTGCCCAATCCGCGCGCCGGTTCGCTGTTCCTCGTGCGCTTTGCCGCGCCGGAATTCACCTCGCTCTGCCCGGTCACCGGCCAGCCCGATTTCGCACATATCGTGATCGATTACGCGCCGGGCGAAACCATCGTGGAATCCAAGTCGCTCAAGCTGTTCCTAGGCTCGTTCCGCAATCACGCCGGTTTTCACGAAGACGTCACCGTCGGCGTGGGTCAGCGCCTGTTTGCCGAAATGCACCCGCGCTGGCTGCGCATCGGCGGCTACTGGTATCCGCGCGGCGGCATTCCGATTGATGTGTTCTGGCAAAGCGGACCACCCCCTGAAGGCCTGTGGTTGCCCGATCAGGGAGTGGCGCCGTATCGCGGCCGGGGATAAGCTCGCAGTTCACCGCCGAGTATGAGTGGGCGGTTCACCGCCGCCAGGCATTCAGCGCCGCCGACTTGTCGATCCACTGGCCGATCCGCATGTATTCGCGGCCGATCCGGCCTGCTGCGCGGTAGTCGCCTTCGCGGCACTCG
>JAIXYF010000144.1 GCA_027490345.1 Novosphingobium sp. | reverse complement strand
GCGCAGCGAGTTCGGTCCGCTTCCCGATCAGTCGATGCACGAGAAGACCAGCGTTCCGGCGCTGATCGAGGAGCTCTACACGTTCCTCCGCCAAGCCGATGCGCGCGAACTGGGCATGCTGTTCCGCGATCTGGATGCGGCCAAGGCTGCGGGCGACGCGGTCAACACGCACCGCCTGCTGCACAAGATCGACGAGTACCAGACTCACGTCGTGCCGATCATCGCCGATATCGACGCGGGCTTCGGCAATGCCGAGGCGACGTATCTCCTCGCCAAGAAGTTCATCGAGGCGGGCGCCTGCTGCATCCAGATCGAAAATCAGGTTTCGGACGAAAAGCAGTGCGGCCATCAGGACGGCAAGGTGACTGTGCCGCATGAGGACTTCCTCGCGAAGATCCGCGCAGTCCGCTATGCGTTCATGGAACTGGGCGTGGACGACGGCGTGATCGTGGCCCGCACTGACAGCCTGGGCGCTGGCCTGACCAAGCAGATCGCGTTCGTCAAGGAGCCGGGCGATCTGGCTGATCAGTACAACTCGTTCCTTGATTGCGAGGAAGTCGATACCGCCAACCTTGGCCACGGCGATGTGCTGATTGCCCGCGATGGCAAGCTTATGCGCCCCAAGCGCCTGCCTTCGAACTTGTTCCAGTTCCGCCCCGGAACCGGAGAGGACCGCTGCGTTCTCGATGGCATCACGAGCCTGCAGCACGGCGCGGATCTCCTCTGGATCGAGACCGAGAAGCCCCACATCGGCCAGATCGGCGGCATGGTGAACCGCATCCGCGAAGTCATCCCCAATGCCAAGCTGGTCTACAACAACTCGCCCAGCTTCAACTGGACGCTGAACTTCCGCCAGCAGGTGTTCGATGCCTGGACCGCCGAAGGCCGCGACATGAGCGCCTATGACCGGGCGCGCCTGATGAGCGTGGACTATGACGGCAGCGAACTGGCAGACGAAGCCGACGAGCGCATCCGCACCTTCCAGCGGGATTCGGCACGTGAGGCAGGGATCTTCCATCACCTCATCACTCTGCCGACCTACCACACCGCGGCGCTCAGCACCGATAACCTCGCCAAGGAATACTTCGGCGACGCCGGGATGCTGGGTTACGTGAAGAACGTCCAGCGCGAGGAAATCCGTCAGGGCATCGCCTGCGTGAAGCACCAGAACATGGCTGGGTCCGACCTTGGCGATGATCACAAGGAATACTTCGCCGGTGAAGCCGCCCTGAAGGCGGGCGGCGCGCACAACACCATGAACCAGTTTGCCGCGTAAACGCAGAACAGAGGAGCAAGGACAATGGCTGAACCGACCCGGGCCCGTGCGGTCCTTTCCACCGAAGATTTCAAGCTGATCCGCGAGGCGGTGCTGCACTACCTCAAGGTGATCGAGGACCAGCCGGAATCGGTAAAGTTCTCACACCTCTATCACCGCCTTGGCAGCGCGATGGGGCGCTGAGCCGCAGCGCAGCGCCGCACACGACTTTCCTGGGGAGGAAAGCTGGCCCGCCGTGGGGGGATTTCCCTGCGGCGGGCCATTTCGTGTGGGCCAAACCCGGATCGTGACAAATCTTTGCTGCATTGCACAAATGCGACAGTCCGTAATCGGGTTGACTTGCGCACAGCATAGCGCGCGGCGTCATCATTGATCCAAATCATGGGGGGCCGCCATGCGCACGCCATCTTCACGCCGACCTGCACTTCGCGCCATCACGCACGCACTTCTGCTGGCGGGGTGTGTCCTGCCGCTGGCCATGGTTCCTTCTGCCGCCAGAGCCGCGGACGAAGCGCTGGCAGAGGAAGAGGATGGCCTGACCCGCGCCGCGCGCGAAATCGTGGTCCAGGCCGACATCGGCTTTCGCAACCGCGCCGAAGATGGGGTGGAGCCCAAGCTGGTCTATGATGAAGAGTATTTTCGCCGCTTCGAACCGCTGACCGCGGGCGATGCGCTGAAGCGTGTGCCGTCCGTCACGTTCCTTTCGGACGTGATCGAAAGCGACGGCGCACGGCTGCGCGGGCTTGATCCGGGCTATACCCAGATCACGATCAACGGCGAACGCGTCCCCGGCTCGAACGCCGACCGTTCGTTCTTCCTTGACCGGATCCCCGCCGAACTGATCAAGCAGGTCGAGATCGTGCGCTCGTCTTCGGCGCGGCGCACGGGCGATGCGGTGGCGGGCACGCTCAATATCGTGCTGCGCGATGCCTTTAGCATGGATGGCGGCTATGTCCGCGCGGGCGGCCTGTTTTTCGATGATGGTGAAGCCAAGCCGAGCGGCGGCCTCTATTATGGCGGCAAGCTCGGGCCGGGGCGCCTGCTGATCGGCGCCAACGTGCAGGGGCGCTATAACCCCAAGAAGAAGAAGAGCCTGCGTTACGGCGATTCGCCCGAGAACAACCCGAATTACGCCACTGACGACTTCGACAACCGCGAAGACCAGGACGACGTGCGCGACGGCACCGATTATGCCGGCAACGTCAGCTGGGCGATGGAACAGGGCGGCACCAAGTTCGAGATCGCGGGCAATTATGTGCGCACGGAGCGCGATCAGATCGAACGCTCGTTCGAATATGACGATCCGGTGGCCATAACCGGCCCGATCAACCTGACCCCAGGCGGCAACCTGCTGAGCGACAACTACAATCCTGTGTTCATCAAGCAGGAAAGTGTCGCCGTGACGAGCAAGTTCAGCCACGAGACTGACTGGGGCAAGACCAGCGCGCGGGCCAGCTTTGCCGGTTTCCGCGATCAGACGCAGGAATTCGAGCACGAGATCGATTTCGATACCGATGAAGATCCGGCCGAATACGAAGGCCAGTTCCAGCGCACGCGGATCACCGACACCGAACTCGCGTTCGAGCTTGAGCAGGCGTTCAAGCTGAACGACACGGTGAATATCGCGGTCGGCGGCTTCATGCAGGACAAGAACCGACGCACGAACATCAGCGAGGCTGAAAACGACGGCGCGGAAGTGACCGCCTATGACCAGCTGACGCAGCGCCCGGATGTGTTCTCCACCCCGTTCGGGGCGCTGGAGCCTGCCCCCGGCGCGTTCAACCGCATCCGCGAGGAACGCCGCGATCTTTATGCGCTGGTGGAAGGCAAGACCGGCGTGATCAAGTTCGAGGCGGGTCTGCGCTGGGAAAATACCAAAGTGCGGATTACCGATTTCACCGCCGATCCGGCCAATGGCGACCTGCGCGTGAAATACAACTTCCTGCTGCCGTCCGCTTCGGTGCGGGTGGACCTGGGCCGGGGCCGGATCACCGCTTCGGCGGCGCGCACCGTGCGCCGTCCGCGCTTCGATTTCATCACGCCCGCGCTGCTCGAAACCGAATTCGGCGACAACGATCTGCTTGGCAATCCGCAGCTCCGCCCGGAAAAGGCCTGGGGCGGCGATCTGGGGTATGAACACCGCATCGGCCGCACCGGGGTGATCGGCGTGAACGGCTTCTTCCGCCGGATCGAGGATGTGGTCGAACTGGCCAATACGGGGGTTGTTGGCTCGGAAGGCCCCGGCACTGTCGTGCTCCAGCCGCGCAATATCGGCAAGGGCCGGGTCTGGGGTGTGGAGTTTGATCTTTCGGCCAGCTTGGGCTTCATCGGCCTTGCGGATACCGGCGTGTTCGGCAACCTCTCGCTGATCGACAGCCGGATTACAGACCGGTTCGGCCAGCGCCGGTTCAACGGGCAATCGAAGTATGTCTACAACTTCGGTGCGATTCAGAACTTCCGCAAGATCGGCGGCACCATCGGCGCGACGTATCGCAAGCAAGGCCCGGCGCTGGACCGGATCGTGGGCGAGGAAGTCCGCACCAGCTATGGCGCCGATCTCGAAGTCTTCGTCGAAAAGCGCTTCGGCAAGCGCTTCACGATCCGCGCGGTGGGCTCGAACTTGCTGAACGGCAGCAAGGACGAAGTGTTCAACAAGTTCGACACCATCGGCGATCAGCGCGGCCGCAACTTCGACGAATACGAGCTGGAGACCGAGAGCGCCGGGCCAGTGTTCCAGGTCGTCGCGCGGTACGCGTTCTGATGCGGCGGTGGCTGCTTGGCGCGCTGGCGGCGGCTCTGCCGCTGCCAGCCGCTGCGGCGCCCCCTGAAGCGGCGAGCGTAACGGCGAGCGTAACCGCAGCGGTGGCGGCAAAGGGTGAAACCGTGCCAGTGGGCACGGCGGCTGCCGATGCGGCGGATGATCCTGCGATCTGGCGCAATCCGCGCCGCCCGGCGCGCAGCCTGATCGTGGCGACTGACAAGAAGGCTGGGCTCTATCTTTATGGGCTGGAAGGCAAAGTCCGCGATTTCTCGCCCGACGGGCGGCTCAACAATGTCGATCTGATCGGCATGGGCCGGCGCGGCGTGATCGTGGTGGCGAGCGACCGCAACGATGAAGCGGCCGCGCGGCTGCGGCTCTATCGGCTCGATACCCGCCGCGAAAAGCTGGTGCCACTGGGCACTGTGCCGGGCGGGGTGGGTGAGGCGTATGGCGTGTGCCTGACGCGCGCCGGCGCTGCGCTTCACGCGTTTTCGGTGCTGAAGGACGGGACCGTGGCGCAAGTCCGGGTCCGGCTGGGGCAGGGCAGGCCCAAGGGCCGGATCGTGCGGCAGCTGAAGCTGGCCACCCAGACCGAGGGCTGCGTGGTCGATCCGCGCAACCATACGCTTTATGTGGGCGAGGAAGACCGCGGCATCTGGGCGTTCGATGCCCGCGCCAGGGGCTCGCGCCGGGGGCGGCTGGTGGCAGCGGCCGATGGCGCGCAGCTGGTAGCCGATGTCGAAGGTCTGGCGCTGGCGCCGCGCGGGCGGCGCGGCGGCTGGCTGATCGCATCGAGCCAGGGCGACAACGCCTATGCGCTGTTTCGCTTGCCCGGCCTGAAGCCTGCCGGGCGGTTTCGCATCGCGGCGGGCGCTTTGGGGGCGACCGAGGAAACCGACGGGATCGCCTTCCATCCGGGCAGCTTTGGCCCGGATTATCCTGCCGGGCTGTTTGTGGCGCAAGACGGTGATAACGCGCCTGCCGCGCAGAACTTCAAGCTGGTGTCGTGGGCTGATGTGCTCGCGGCGGTCAAGCCCGCGCGCTGATCACAGCCCTGCCCGCCATGCGCTGAGCCGCGCGATCGCTTCGTCCAGCATGGCAGGCGGCTTGCAGTGGCACAGGCGTACGATCGTCGTCGGGCCTCTTTCGCCTTCCCACAGCGCCGAAAGCGGGATCGAGGCGACCCCGGCCTCGCGCACCGCGCGT
>JAIXYF010000267.1 GCA_027490345.1 Novosphingobium sp. | reverse complement strand
GCGGCGGCGGCTGGGGTCAGCCTACCAGGGAATGATCAGCTGCTTGCCGTCCCAGTTTTCCGCCTCCTGTCGCGCGCGGGCATACATGCTGCGGATGATCTCGCTCTCGGGGTAAAGCTCGATCATGTGCCCCATCGCCTCGCGCGCATCGATATAGCAGATCTGCGCGCCAAAGCTGACGATGAACTCGCTCGCTACCGGCATCCCGGCGGCCACATAGCGGTCCCGCGTGCCCTCATTCATAGTCCGCGCAGAACATCGCCATGTGATGGATGCCCTGCTGGCCATTGGGATACATGTCGTGAAACGCGCTCGGCCCCGTTGAAACCAGCTCGACCAGCTCGATATTGAGATCGCCGCTCTGCACGAACACGCCGCGGATGCGGATCGGCTCAGCGGGCTGGCCGCGATAGACGTGGTTATCCAGCACCCCGTTGCCACCGCCGATGAACGGCCCCATGCCGAACAGCTGGTGATAGCGCGCACAGGCCGCCTCAAGGTTGTCCACCACGTGGCAGACCTGAATGAACGCGCCGCTGGGTATGGTCATGGCCGGTGCTCTCCCTTGTGCTGTGCAAGGGTTTTGCGCCGCTGCCCAGCCAAACACAACCGCCCCTGTGCCCGCACGAAATTGAGGCTTGCGACCTCGCGCGTGCCGCCCGATGAAGAACGCAGAGGCGCAAAGCCCGACACCTGAGGATGCCACGCATGACCACCCGCCATCTCGTCGATCCCGATTTCCTGCCGCTGATCGATCTGCTGCCCGGCAACGCCTTCACCCGCGAAGCTCTGCCCGCGATCCGTGTCGAATCCGAAATCCGCTTCGCCTTCGTCGGCGCGCCGCCCATCGCGGCGGAGGTGAAAGTGATCGATGGTGAAGGCGGGCCGCTCGAAGTCTACTGGTACGATCCCGCGCCGGGAACGGCATCAGGCACATCAGGGGGCACATCAGGCCGCGCCGTCCTGCTCCATATCCATGGCGGCGGCATGGTGATCGGATCGGCCCGCTCGATGCAGCAGGGGCCTTCGGGCATGGCCGCAGCGCTGGGCATTCCGGTCGCCTCGGTCGAATATCGGCTCGCCCCTGAAGCGCCCTTCCCGGCCCCGCAGAACGATTGCTACGCAGCGCTGCAATGGCTGGCCGCGAACGCTGATGCCCTTGGTGTTGATCCCGCGCGCATCGGCATCACTGGCGAAAGCGCGGGCGGCGGCCTTGCGGCAGCCACCGCGCTGATGGCGCGCGATCTGGGCGGCCCGGCGCTGGCCGCGCAGTTCCTCACGTATCCGATGCTCGATCACCGCACCGGCAGCGCGGCCTGCCCTTACGGCAACGGCGTGACCGGCGAATTCGTGTGGACCCGCGCGCACAACCAGTTCGGCTGGGAAGCCCTGCGCGGCGACTATGCGGCAGACGACGCGCGCAAGGGCTGGTTCTCCCCCTCCCTCGCCGAAGACCTTGCTGGCCTGCCACCAACCTGGATAGGCACGGGCAGCCTCGATCTGTTTCTGGACGAAGACCTCGATTACGCGCTGCGGCTGGTGAAAGCGGGCGTACCGGTGGAGCTACACTCGTATCCCGGCGCTATTCATGCCTTCAACGCGATGACCGAAGCCGCCACCGCCAAGGCCTTCACGCGCGACCTGTTGGGGGCGATGGCCCGCATGCTGCGCATCTGAACCGCCCCCTGTCCTAGCAGTACGAAAACTGGGGCATTACGAAAACTGGGGCTGGTCCCGATTTTCCGGCATCGGCACAATTCGTCATTCCAATCCGGCGCGGCGCAACTAAACTCACCCGCGACGGGCCGAGAGGGAGAGCCATGAATTTCGAGACGTTCATCACCTGTGCTGTCACCGGCTCGGGCAATACTGCCGACAAGCATCCGGGCCTGCCCGTCACCCCTGCGCAAATCGCCGACGCCGCAATTGAGGCCGCGAAGGCTGGCGCGGCCATTGCCCATATCCACGTGCGCGATCCGGAAACCGGAAAGGGCAGCCGCGATGTGGCGCTCTACCGCGAAGTGGTCGAACGCATCCGCGCGAGCGATACCGATGTCGTGATCAACCTCACGGCGGGCATGGGCGGCGATATCGTGTTCGGCGCGGGCGAAAACCCCTTCCCGCTTGATGCCGCCGGCACAGACATGGTCGGCCCGATGGAGCGGCTGCTCCACGTGCAGGAACTCCTGCCCGAAATCTGCACGCTCGATTGCGGCACGATGAACTTTGCCGAAGCCGATTACGTGATGACCAACACGCCCGGCATGCTCCGCACGATGGCCACTGAAGTGCAGCGCCTTGGCGTGCGGCCCGAACTGGAAGTGTTCGATACCGGCCACCTCGTGTTCGTGAAAGAAATGATCCGCGACGGCCTGCTCGATGATCCGGTGATGATCCAGCTGTGCATGGGCATCCCTTATGGCGCGCCCGATGATCCGCTCACCACGATGGCAATGGTCCACCAGCTACCGCCGGGCGCGGTGTTCAGCGGCTTTTCTATTGGGCGCAATCAGCTGCCCTTCGTGGCGATGGCGGCGCTGGCGGGCGGC
>JAIXYF010000374.1 GCA_027490345.1 Novosphingobium sp. | reverse complement strand
GTCGAACGGCTGGCCAACGAACTGCGCGATACCATGATGGTGCTGCGCATGGTCCCGATTGCTTCGCTGTTCGGGCGCTTCCGCCGCCTCGTCCATGATCTTGCGCGCGAAACGGGCAAGACGATCAACCTGATCACCGATGGCGAGAGCACCGAGATCGACAAGACCGTGTCCGAACGGCTTGCCGACCCTATCGTCCACCTGATCCGCAATGCCTGCGACCATGGCCTTGAAACAGAAGACGAGCGCCGTGCATCGGGGAAAGCCGCAGCCGGGCAGATCCGCCTCTCGGCGCGGCAGACCGGGGGCGAAGTCTTCATCACAATCGAAGACGACGGGCGCGGCATCAATCGGGGCCGCGTGCGCGCAAAGGCCGAAGCCAGCGGGCTGATCCAGCCGGGGCAAATCCTGTCGGATAGCGAACTACTGCAGATGATCTTCGAGCCCGGCTTTTCGACGGCTGCGCAAGTGACCAATCTGTCGGGCCGCGGGGTTGGCATGGATGTCGTCAAGCGCACGATCGAAGGTCTGCGCGGGCAGATCGATATGACCAGCGAGCCGGGCAAAGGTTCGGTCATCACACTGCGCATCCCGCTTACGCTTGCCATCATCGATGGGCTGCTGGTGCGCGTTGGCAGCGGGAACTACGTCATTCCGCTATCGGCGGTCGAGGAATGCCTCGAACTCAGCCTTGAGGCGGACCTCCGTTCGCGCGGGCGCAGCATGATCCAGCTGCGCGAGCGGCTGGTGCCCTTCCTGCGGCTGCGCGAGCTGTTCGGCACCGGCACCCGGCCTGATGCCTTCCAGAAGATCGTCGTGATCACCACCGGCGGAGAACGCGTCGGCCTGGTGGTCGATCAGATCATCGGCAGCCACCAGACCGTGATCAAATCGATGTCGAGCCTGCATCGCTCGATCCCCAGCTTTTCAGGCGCAACCATCCTCGGCGATGGCGGCGTCGCGCTCATTCTCGACGTCGTCCAGCTCGTCGCGCTGGGCCAGAACCACGAGGAGCGGCTTCGTGCTGCAGGATAAAGCCATGGAGAATTCCAGCACCACCAACTGGGGCGAAAACGGTCAGCTCGAAGTCCTCACCTTCGACATTGGCGAGGAACGCTTGGCAATCGAGGCCGTGAGCATCCGCGAGATCCTCGATCTGCTCCCCGAAACATGCGTCCCCGGGGCGCCGGCACTGGTTTCCAGCGTTGTCAACTTTCGCGGCAAGATCATCCCGATTGCCGATCTCAGAGTAGCCTTCGGCATGCCGCGCGACCCGGCGGAAGCCGCGAGCACCGATCATCGGATCGTGGTCATCGAGACCGAGTTCGGCGGCGAGGTGCTGCAAATCGGCCTGCGCACCGACAAGGTACACGAAGTCACCATTCTGGACCTTGCGAAGAGCTGCGAACCGCCGGTTCTTGGCATGCGCTGGAAGCGGGAATTCGTGCGCGAACTGGTGCGCCAGTCGGACTGTGTGGTCCTGATCCCCGATCTTCCCGAGATTTTTACGGCGATGGCGCAGGCCGCCTGATGTCCCCGCCCAGCCAACAACCCGTCCGCAGCGCACATGCTGCGCGTTGAATAGCGTGAAGGAATTCACCGTGCGCGCCACGATCAAAGCCAAACTTGCCGGGGCTTTTGCCATTGTCCTGCTGATTACCTCGATTCTTGGTGTGTTCGGCATCAGGCAAATGGCGTCCATCAACGACAAGTCGACTGAAATGTCGACAAACTGGATGCCCAGTATCGATGCGATCCATCGCATCAACACGGCAACATCGGACCTGCGCGTCAAACAATATCGGCACGTCGCATCGACCGATCCTGCCGACATGCGGAAAGTGGACAGCGAGATCGAAACCCTCCTTGCTGCCATCGCGGCCCACCGCACGCGTTATGAAAAGCTGATTTCCTCCGATGAAGAGCAGAAAATCTACCAAAGCTTTTCTGCCAAGTTTGCAAAATACCTGGAAGCCTCGGAGAGGGTCCTTGCTCTTTCGCGCAACAACCAGAACGCTGCAGCAGCCGCTGGTTTGTTTGAGACCGCAGATCTTTTCGACGCATATTCCGAAGATCTTTTGAAGCTTGTCGACCTCAACGTTGAGGGCGGCAAGGCAGCCAGCGCTGCCGGTGACAAGGAATACGCCGATGCCAGCATGCTGTTCATGGTGCTGGTGGCGGCTGCCGTGATTGCCGGCCTGGCGGCAGCGGTCTGGATTTCGCTCACCATCACGCGGGGATTGCAGCGGATCAGCACGGCGGTCCATGCCGTCGCCATCGGCGATCTGGAAACCGAGGTGACGGCCACGAGCAACGACGAGATCAAGGATCTGGTCGTCACCGTCAACGCCATGACGGCAAACTTGCGCAAGACGGCAGATCTTGCCGATCGGATTGCGGCCGGTGATCTGACCGTCGACCACACCGCCCAATCAAACAAGGATCAGCTTGGCCTTGCCCTGATCGAGATGGTTGATCGGCTGCGCACGGTGGTCGGCGAAGCCACTTCCGCCACGCTGAGCGTGTCTTCGGGCAGCGAGGAACTGGCGGCGAGTGCGGAGCAGGTCGCGCGGGGCGCATCGGAACAAGCCGCCTCGGTCGAGGAGGTTTCGGCGTCGATGGAGCAGATGTCGGCCAACACCAAGCAGAACGCCGACAATGCCGCGCAGACCGAAAAGATCGCGCGCCAATCCTCGCGCGATGCAGAACTGTCCGGGATTGCAGTCGACAAGGCGGTCGGCGCGATGCGCACGATTGCCGAAAAAATCGGCATCGTCCAGGAAATCGCCCGCCAGACCGATCTGCTGGCGCTGAATGCGGCGGTCGAAGCCGCACGCGCCGGCGAACATGGCAAGGGTTTTGCCGTCGTTGCCTCGGAAGTGCGCAAGCTGGCCCAACGCAGCGCCGCCGCCGCAGGAGAAATCGGCGCAGTATCGGCGCAAACCGTGACCGCCGCATCCGAAGCGGGCGAAATGCTCAGCAAGCTGGTGCCTGATATCCGCCGCACCGCCGAACTGGTGGCCGAGATCAGCGCCGCGAGCCGCGAACAGGATATCGGCGTGGCGCAAATCAACGAGGCGATCCAGCAGCTCGACAAGGTGACTCAACAGAATGCCAGCGCTTCGGAACAGATCAGCTCGACATCCGAAGAACTCGCCTCGCAGGCCGAGGAATTGCAGCAGGCCATGGCCTTCTTTGTAGTGAGCAGCCATCCGCAGCGGCGAAGCGCGGCGCGGCCAGCGGCGACGCGGACGAGCAAGGCGCCCGCAGCCAGGACCAAGCTCGCTGACCGGAGCCCGCGCAAACCCAATTCGGTTGCAGATCAGCAGGAGCGGGCAAAGGGCTTCGCGTTTGACCTCACACTGGGCACCACCGATGAGGATGATGCCGATTTCGGACGCGCGGCATGAGCAGTCGGTCCGATCTTCAAGTCGTCGAGTTCGGCCTTGGCAGCGAAGTCTTTGCCGTCCCTGTCCAGCTCGTCCGCGAAATCCTCGATTATGCGCCGCCTGCGCAAGTGCCCAATGGCCCGGCGCATTTTGCCGGGCTGACCGATGTGCGCGGTCAGGGTGTTCCCACGGTGGACTTGCGGCGGCGCCTTGGGCTGGCGGCGGCCGAACCGACACTTGCAACGCGCATCCTCATTCTCGACATTCCGCTGCCCGATCGCAGGCTCACGCTAGGGGTCGTGATCGACCGGGTGCTGAGCGTCAGCAGCTATGATGCGGCGCAGATCGAACCTGCACCCGACATCGGCGTGCGCTGGAAATCCCACTACATCACGGGCGTTGTGCGGCGGGAGAGCGGCTTCGCCGTGATCGTTGACGCGGCCCGCATCTTCACCACCGAAGATGCGGCCATGGCCGGTGATGCATCATCCTTGATCTTCGCCTGAAACACCTCGCCCGGGCTGACGGCGCCAGTTTCGTTGCCCGGCACCCTACCGAAAGATTGGATCGGACATGTCGCTCAATCCCTTTGCCGCTGTATCTGCAAGCCTCGTTCTCGACGAAATTGCCCGCATTGAGGCGGCGATGGACAGCGGAAGATACGCTGAACGGCTGAGCTGCCACGCGGGCAATGCATCGACGCGCGCGGTATCCGAGGCCATCAACCGTCTGCTCGACAAGGCACTCCAGCCCTCAACCGATCTGGCCAAGGCGGTCTCCTACACGTTTGCCGAGCATGAGCGCGGCGACATCGACGTGGTGATCAGGCCGGACCTGTTCAAAGGTCAATTTGCCGACATGGCGCGAGAGATCAACGATCTGGTTGGCGCGCACATCACGGTGAAGAAGAAGGCCATCGCCTGCGTCAAAGAGATCAGCGAGGGCAACTTCAAGGCCCCGCTCGAACCGTTCCCCGGCAAGAAGGCCTTCATCAATCACACGATCGAGACACTGCGCGAGAACCTTACCGGTCTGATTTCGCAGATGAATCACATGTCCGCCGAACACGACCGCGGCGAAATCGACGTCGTGGTCGATGACACGGCATTTCAGGGCGATTTTGCGGTCATGGCGCGCGGCATCAACGCGATGGTCTGCGGCCACATCGCGGTGAAGAAAAAGGCGATGGCCTGCATCAAGGAGTTTGGCGAAGGAAACTTCGACGCGCCGCTCGAACAGTTCCCCGGCAAGAAGGCCTTCATCAACGACACCATTGAAACGCTTCGCCGCAATCTGCGGGCGATTACCTCGGAAATCCAGGCTCTGATCGTGGCCGCGACCGAAGGACGGCTCAGCGAACGCGGCGATGAGCGCCGCTTTATCGGGGATTTCGCCAATCTGATCAGCGGCATCAACGGCATGCTCGATGCAACGCTCCTGCCGATCGAGGAAGGCAACCGCATCCTCGCCAAGCTGGGGGCTGGCGACCTTGGCGAACGTGTCGAGATCGAATGCCGGGGTGATCACAAGAACATGCGCGATGCCATCAACGCGATGGTCGACAACTTGCGCGCCTTCGCCAGCAACGTGAGCCATGCCGCGACGGAAGTGGCCGAGGGCAGCACCGAGATGGCCGCAAGCTCGCAGCAGCTTTCCGAAGGTGCCACCGAACAGGCGGCTTCAGCCGAGGAGGCTTCGGCTTCGATGGAGCAGATGGCCGCGAACATCAAACAGAACGCCGACAACGCGGCCCAGACCGAGAAAATTGCCCGCCAGTCGTCGAAGGATGCCGAATTGTCCGGCATTGCGGTCGACAAGGCCGTTAATGCCATGCGCACCATCGCCGAAAAGATCAGCATCGTCCAGGAAATCGCCCGTCAGACCGATCTGCTGGCCCTGAATGCGGCGGTCGAGGCGGCCCGCGCCGGGGAACACGGCAAGGGTTTTGCCGTGGTGGCCTCGGAAGTGCGCAAACTGGCCGAACGCAGCCAGAGCGCGGCAGCCGAAATCGTCTCTGTCTCGTCCGATACGGTCAAAGCCGCAAGTGAGGCGGGCGAAATGCTGGGCAAACTGGTTCCCGATATCCGCCGCACGGCAGAACTCGTCTCGGAAATCAGCGCGGCCTGCCGTGAGCAGGATATCGGCGCCTCGCAGATCAATGAGGCGATCCAGCAGCTCGACAAGGTGACCCAGCAGAACGCCAGCGCCTCGGACCAGATTTCCTCGACCTCGGAAGCACTGGCTTCGCGCGCGGAGGAACTGCAGGAATCGATGGCCTTCTTCCAGCTCGATACTGCCGCCGCGCCCATTGCCGCACGCACTGGGCGAGCGCGCAGCGCTGCAGCGCCGCGCAAGGCGGTCGCCGCAAAGCCAGCCCGGACCACACCCAGCAGCCGATCTGCTCCGGCTCCGGCTCGGGCCAACTCGGTGGCGCACCAGCAGGCCCGGGCCACCGGCTTTGCGCTCGATCTGACGAATGGCGGCGGGGATGCCGACGACGGCCATTTCGGCCGCGCGGCATGAACGTGCCCCCTGCCGTCTTCTCTCGCTGATTGTTTGCACCATGAACGACATGACCTACACCGCATTTGATGCGGCGCCCGATACCGACCGGATCGGTCCCCACCAGTTCAAGGCGCTGGCGGCATTGATCTATGCCGAGGCAGGCATCAGCCTCAAGTCCAGCAAGCAGACCATGCTTGAAGGGCGGCTGCGGCGCCGCGCGCGGGCTGCAGGATATGCCACCATTCGGGAATACTGCGATCTCATCCTCAGTCCCGGCGTCAGCCAGAACGAGATCGAGCACCTGATCAATGCCGTCACGACCAACAAGACGGATTTCTTCCGCGAGCCGGTGCATTTCGACGTCCTGCTTGAAACCGTGCTGCCGGAATTCGCCGAAAACCGGCAACGCATGGTCCGCTGCTGGAGCGCCGCCTGCTCGACCGGCGCCGAACCCTATACGCTGGCAATGCTGCTCGACGAATTTGCCGGGCAGAACCGCGGAATGGACTACCAGGTTGTCGCCACCGATCTCGATACCGAAGTTCTCTCCACCGCGATCAAGGGCATCTATCCCCGCGAAATGATCGATCCGGTCCCCGATCATCTGCGCCGCCGTTATGTGCTGGAGTCGAAAAGCCCGGGCCGCGCCGAAGTGCGGATCGTGCCCGAACTGCGGCGCAAGGTGGCATTCGGGCGGCTGAACCTGATGGATGCGCGCTATCCGCTGGACACGCTCATGGACATCATCTTCTGCCGCAATGTCCTGATCTATTTCGACAAGGCCACGCAGGAAGCCGTGGTGAACCGCCTGTGCGAGCGGCTGCGCCCCGGCGGTTACCTGTTCCTCGGCCACTCCGAATCCATCACCGGGTTCGCCACCAGCCTCACGCAAGTGGCAGGCACCGTGTTTCGGAGAAACTAGATGGCACTGCCCAACAAGAAGGTCCGGGTCCTGATCGTCGACGACAGCGCAAGTGTTCGTCAGACGATGAAAGCCATCCTTGAGGAAGACAGCGAGATCGAAGTGATCGGCACGGCCGCCGATCCGTTCGCCGCGGCGAAGATCATTCAAACGCAATTACCGGACGTCATCACGCTTGATGTCGAGATGCC
This sequence comes from Novosphingobium sp., assembly GCA_027490345.1. Lineage (GTDB taxonomy): Bacteria > Pseudomonadota > Alphaproteobacteria > Sphingomonadales > Sphingomonadaceae > Novosphingobium. The sequence goes on along the minus strand of JAIXYF010000374.1, from coordinate 10,580 downwards.
TCGGATGGACGGCATCACATTCCTGCGCAAACTGATGAGCCAGTGTCCGCTGCCCGTTGTCATGTGCTCCTCGCTGACCGAACAGGGCTCCGAAACTTTGATGCAGGCGCTCGAGGCCGGAGCTGTGGACATCATCCTGAAACCGCGGGTGGGCGTCGCGGATCACCTCACCGAAGCGCGCGCTGCGATCCGGCAGGTGGTCAAGGGCGCGGCGCGGGCGCGGGTCCACGCCCGCAAACCTGCCCCGTCGCGGCTTGAACCTCAGGCGAAGCTAACCGCAGACGCGGTTTTGCCGCCGCCGAGCGGCAAGGCCATGGTCCGTACCACCGAAATGGTCGTGTGCATCGGCGCCTCGACCGGCGGAACCGAAGCCTTGCGTGAGGTGCTGGAAGCTCTGCCCGCCAACTCCCCCGGAATCGTGGTGGTCCAGCACATGCCCGAACGCTTTACCCGGGCCTTCGCGTCCCGCCTCGATTCCCTGTGCGAGGTGAGCGTGAAGGAGGCAGAAGACGGGGATACCGTCATGCGCGGCCATGTCCTGATCGCACCGGGAGGCAAGCACACCATGCTCGAACGGCAAGGCGCGCGCTATCTCGTGTCGGTGCGTGACGGGCCGCTGGTTTCGCGCCACCGTCCTTCTGTCGACGTGCTGTTCCGCTCGGCCGCGCGCTGCGCCGGGGCGAACGCCGTTGGCGTGATCATGACCGGTATGGGCGACGATGGCGCCCGGGGCCTGCTTGAGATGCACGATGGCGGCGCGCGCACGTTTGCGCAGGATGAACAAACCTCAATCGTGTTCGGGATGCCCAAGGAAGCGATCGCGCGCGGCGCAGCAGACAAGGTAATCCCTCTTGGCTCCATCGCCAGGGAAATCCTCCAGGCAACGGCGCGCTGACCGATGCTGGTTCTCAAACGCGATGAAGCGCTGGAAAGCCAAGGCGCTCGTGCCAGTGCCCGGCCGTCCATTGCTGCAGCCGCGCGCACGGAACTGGCCGGGGTCATTAACGCGCTCACCATCCATTTCGACGCAGCCAGTCTGGCGCTTGGCGATGCTGTCGCGACCATCGACCAGGTCGCGACTGCGCTCCGGCAGGTTGCGAGCGTTTTCGACACCCGCGAAGCCGCCAGCGCCGTGGACGACCTGATGGACGCCGCCAACGCCCTTCGAACCGTCAATGCCCAGGCCAGTACCCGTGCCTGCGCCATTGCCGAAATTCGCGCCAGCAGCACGATGCTGCGGTCTTGCGCTGGCGAAATCCTGCGCTGCATACAGGTGCTTGAAATCTATGGCATGAACGTCAAGATCACGGCATCGGGCGCTTTGGAATTCATGGAGTTTGCTGACCGCATGCGCGGCAAGCTCAATGCGGCAAGCGGCGAAGTGCGAAGCCTCGACGAGACGCTTGAACTGCTCGAAATCAGCCTGTGCGAAATGATCCGCAACGATGCCTTGCTGGTTGGCGAATGCGCAAGGGTGGTCCCTCAGGTCCCCGATCGGCTGATGCGCGATGCCGAGGCGCTGAAGCTGCATCAGGCAGGTCTGGTACGGCTCGCGCAGTCCACCAATACGGTTGCACTGGCGATCAGAAGCGAACTGGGGCTGGCCTTGGGCGCCATCCAGATCGGAGACAGAGTTCGCCAACGCCTCGAGCACGTCATGCATGGTTGCCAGCTCATCGAGGATGTCGCGACGTCAGGTGGCGAGGACAAGGATTGTACCGATGCCATGCAAAGGCACATCCTGCCCCTGCTGGGAGCGCTGACAGCCGCCGCGGCAGCCGAGTTTGGCCGGGATGCACAATCACTCCTCGCCTCGCTGCACAGGCTCAAAGATACCGCAGGGCAGTTGACCGCGCTGCGCGAGCCCGGCCGCGACGAAAAGGGCCAAGGTTTTCTGGCATTGCTTGAGGGCGGAATTGCCGAGGCGGAAGGCATGATCGTCCAATTGAGCGAGGCAGATCGCCAGGGCGCTGCCACGCTCGAACAGATCCTGACGACGGTCGACGAGGTTGCCGCCAAGATGGCGTCGATCACCGAATTGCGGCTGGAAGTGCGGAACATGGCCATCAATATCGGCCTAAGCTGCCGGAACATCGGTGACCTTGGCAAACCGATCATGGTCGTTGCCAATGAAATCAGGACTTATTCTGAACGACTTGACCAGATCGTGTCCAGAATTTCCACCGCGGAAGCCACCTTGCGCGAGACCTCCTCACAGATGACCGGGAAGCGGGCCAGCGGCACCACTTCCGCAGACCAACTGTCGCAGTTTCTCGAGGTCATCCACTCGTGCGATGATCAAACTGTGATGGCACTTGATGTGGTTGATGCCAAAGCCGGAGACGTCCACTCGTCGCTGGACCATGCCGTAAAGGATCTTGAAAAAATTCTGGAAAAATCGAAAAATATCTCCGATTTATCCGCAATTTTTCATGACCGTCCTGGTGAGGCCTCGATTTTTTCTGATGAGATGATCCGATATACACAAAATATTATGGATAGGATCTCGAAAACCTACACCATGAATGATGAACGCGAAGTCCACAATGCCCATATCCCTCACTATTTTTCAAAAATTTCAATAGGAAATCATGTGGCCTTGTCAGACCAGTTCGACGATGACGATGACGGATTGTTCTGATTGCGGATCATAAATCGGTGATGTCGATGATCGGCAAGGCTGAACCGGCAGCTCAGCAATCGCCGATGCGCACGGACTTGGTCGTCAATGTCGGCATGCCGCCGCCGCTGATCGTCGTTGTCGAACTGTCGCCGCGATATTCGCTCGACATTGTCAGGATCGCACCGCTGCATGTCTGGGTCCAGGCGATGGTCGGGCCGCTGATCATCACCGTGCCCATTTTGCAGCCATCTTTGGCCGCCTGAGCCGCCAGGGCACCGCCAATCTGCTCGTCGCTGCCATTGGCAGTGCTCAGCGCTTCCTCGGGCGAGACGCAGCGGCTATCTGCGGGGCCTGCGACGCTGGCCAGCGCGCCAGCTTGCTGCCACCGGCCCGGGTTCAGCCGCTGTGCGGCCCCAGTGCCACCGGCAGCAGTGCCATTGCCTGCGATCTTACCTTGCTCGGGTTCGGGAGCAGAGCCGCAAGCGGCAGTCAGCAACAAGCAGGTTACGGCCAGAAAGAATCGTGAAGCCATGTCGTTGGCCCTCGTTATGGATCAGCGTCACCCCTTCTAGATTGCAAATGGGGTGGCGTATCTAACCGGAACTGGGTAGCCCGGTCCGAACCCGGATGGTCTATGATCTGCCGACTGGTCACCGCATGAGGCAAGACATGATCCGCATCGTCATTGTCGAGGATGACCCCGTGACTTTGGGCCGCATTGAACAGTGCCTTAGTGGCTCAGGCGACATGACCGTTGTGGCGACCGCCGCCAACGTGGTGCAGGGCCTGCCGGTGGTGACGGCGGGCGGCTATGATGTTTTGCTGTGCGACCTTGGCCTGCCCGACGGCAGCGGCATCGACTTGATCCGCGCCAGCAGCACAGCACACCCGGATGCCGATATCATCGTCATCACCATCTTCGCCGAACAGTCCAAGGTGCTGAGCAGCATCAAGGCCGGGGCGCGCGGCTATCTGCTCAAGGACGAAAATCTGGAAGGCTGCGCCGACCGCATCCGCGAAGTGCGCGGGGGCGGCTCTCCGATCAGCCCGGTCATCGCCCGGCAATTGCTGCGCCAGCTTGCGCCGACGCCGACAGCCGACGAAAGCGAGATCGCCCTGACCCCGCGCGAGACCGAAGTGCTCAACCTCTTGGCGCGCGGCTTTTCCTATGGCGAGATCGCCGATATCCTGCATCTTTCGGCCCAGACCATCGGCACGCATGTCAAGAACCTATACCGCAAGCTTGAGGTGCGTTCACGCTCAGAAGCCGTGTTCGAAGCCAGCTCGCGCGGCATCATTTCGCTGCATTAGGCCTGTCATCACCGGGTCTGACGCCTTGCCGAACCGCCATCCGAAGACCGCCGCCGTCCAGCTGGCGGCACAAATGATCGCGTTCCTGATCAGCGCCATGGTGGCCATCTCCGCGCCAGCCGCCGCGCCCATTTTGGCGCAGGCCGCATCGCCGCCAGATCCGCTTGTTCACCTGTCAGCGGGGGCGGCAACGCCTGTCCGCGCGGCCGATTATCTCTATAGCGATGCCCAGCAGCCGCCGACCGCCGGGTGGCAACGGGCCGACGTTCCGCTGCTCAACCTCTATGCTGCGCCGCGCTTTTCTCCGCCGCGCGTGATGTGGGTGCGTTTCACCTTCGATAGCGAGCCGCAAGACCAGGGGGTGCAGGGCCAGAGGGTGCAAGGACCAAATGGCGGAGCGGCCAGCGCCATACCGATCGCCTGGACCGCCGCCTACATGAGCGAGCGGTTCCGTTTTTTCCTCAACGGGCGAGAGATCTACCGCAGTTATTCCGACCCGGCCGAACTGCCGATGTCGACTTTCAAGCCGCAATTCGTAGCGCTGCCTGCCGGAATGGTCCGCCCCGGTATCAATCAGGTGGCGATCCGGCTCGAATCCGCCAAGGTCTACACGCTCGGTGTCAGCCGCATGGAGCTCGGCCCGCAAACCGCGATCCGCCCAATCTATGACTGGCGCTACATTACCCAGTTTCAGGGGGTTCTTGTCTCCAACTCGATGCTCGGCGTGCTGGTGCTGTTCGCCATTCTGCTGTGGCTGAGGCGCCGACAAGACATGACCCTGGGCTGGCTGGCGCTGCTCGGCAGCCTGTGGTTCATCCGCAATCTGCGCTATTACTACGAGACGCCGCCGGTCCCGATTGATCTGTACTGGCACGTGCAGATCAACATCATCTTCGCCATGATGGCGGTGTTCTATTGTTTTGCGGCCCGTTTCCTCGATATTCGCCGCCGCCGCATGTGGACACTCATATCGCTGGGCATCGGTGCCACCGCGATTGTGAGCCAGCTGGTCCTCACCAGCCTCGGCATCAGCGATGTCGTCAGCCACCTCCTCGTCATCCCGCTGTCGCTGGCGATCCTCGTCGTGTTCGGTCAGGCCGCGCTGAGCAATCCTCGCCCCGAAAACATTGCCATGTTCATCGCCTCGACAATGGGCGTCGGCTCGGCCATCCATGATTTCGGCATGGGCATAAGCATATGGCGCGGCGCGCATTTTGCGCTGCTGCCTTATGCTGGCGTCCTGATCTTCCTGGTGTTTGCCTTTGCCCTTGGGCGCCGCCTGATCGACGCACTGGGCACGGTTGAAAATCTGAACGTCATCCTTGAAGACCGGGTCGCCGCTGCCAGCAGCGAGCTGGAACGCACGCAAAAGCAGATCCGCCAGCTTGAAGTTGCCGTGGCCTTGGAGCAGGAACGGGAACGGATCATGCGCGAGATGCACGATAGCGTCGGCGCAAACCTCATTTCCGCGCTTGCCATTGCCGAACATGGCGATGCTTCAAGCCGCACGGTGGCAACGCTCAAACGCTCGCTAACCGATCTGCGGATTGCGGTCGATTCGCTCGAACAGGTCGATGGCGACATCACCTTGCTGCTCGCCAGTTTCCGCCACCGGATGGAGCCGGAACTGCGCGCGGCCGGTTGGCGGTTTGATTGGCGCGTTGAGGATGTGCCCGGTCTGCCGTGGCTCGATTCGGCCAATGCGCTGCATGTTCTGCGCATTTTGCAGGAAGCGCTGAGCAATGCGCTCACGCATTCTGGCGGTGATGTCATCACCTTTGGATCGTGTCTCACGGTTCGTGCAGGTTCACCGGGGATCGAAATCACCGTTGCGGACAATGGGATCGGCCTTGGCGGCCTTTCCTCCTCCGGTAGCCACGTGGCAGGCGGCAAGGGACAGGCCAATATGCTGGCCCGGGCCAAGGCTCTGAGCGCAGAACTGGCCTTTTCAAACGTGGCCGGCGGCGGGGCGAGTGTGACGCTCTGGCTACCCATGGACCGGCAGTCCGGAGGCGCAGCGGGGTAACTGCCCGGAACCGGGTATGTACCTGCCGGCGAGAGCACCTTAAGCCATTTGTCATTCTGGATCAGACGGAAGGCTGGCTTGGTGCGTATCCCGCTGCAACTGGCGCTCAGTGCCATTAGCATGGTCAGCTGCGGCATGGCCATGCCGCATGCCGGGCCTGCCGTCTCGACCGACGCCTCAACTGCCGCCCGCTTTCCTTCAACCGCCAAGGTCAATCATGCGATGGCCCGCAGCAACGATGATCGCCGAGCGAGCGTGAGCCGCTTAGCAAGCTGGTTCTCGCTGATTTTGCAAATAAACTCGCCTTCGCGGCGCGCAGACCAATATTCCCGTCCATAAAGAGAAGAACCCATGCGCATCAAAATCTCCTCCACCCGCTGTCTTGCCGCATTGCTCACAGCGGCAGCACTGCTGCCATATGATGCCATGGCCCAAACCGCCCCAGCAGGCGCGATTGGCCGCCGCCCCATCGCATCCAGCCCGTTCGCGGGTTCAGACCGGCTGGCGAACCTGCGCGGGCTGGTCATCAATAATGGAACTTTCCCGCAATACCGCACCGGCATCGATCTCGACATCCGCCATCCCGATATCCGGCAGGACGGGCCCAATGCACGCGTTCAACTCTACCTGCCGCTCGACAACATCCGGATGCAAATCGTACCGCAAGCGCAAGTCGATGGCCGGCTGATCGCGCATTTGCCAAGCGATCTCTACGCGCGGGCGCAGTCGGCCGAATTGACAGTGATCATCGGCGACACCACCTTGCGCAACACGACCGGCAAGTTCGTTCCCGAGATCGCACCGGTCCCCGAACGCCTTGTTCACGAAGGCACAAGTGTCCGGTGCGAAACGATGTGCGTGACCTGGCCCGCCTCGAAGGAACGCTCCGTCCACTGGCTGACGACAACGCGCATCCGCGACCAGTTTGAACATACCGCACCGACCGGCGAGGAAGTGGGGGGCAAATGGTCGGTCGGGCAGACGACGTACCGGTTGACCTCGCGCCGCCTCAAGGACCAGTTCCGGTTCAGCAATCTGCGCGTCGCGTCACCAAGCATCGCTGGCGGTTGCCCGGTCAACGCGCGCGAGAATGTGTGGATCTATCCCGGAAAACCGATGCCGTTTCCCGACTCGCCCGAGAGTTTGCGGCAGCTGGACATCTATGCGCGCGCCAATGTCACGCACTGCCGCGGGCGGGGCAAGAACAACTTTGACGCCACGCATTTCGTATTCGCGGAAATGAACGTCGAAGTGGCGATCGAAGGTCCGAAGGGGGTGAACCCGTGGGAATAAAGCGCTGGCCCGTCTCGGTTGGGCTTCGCGATGCGCTTGTAACGCCAGAAGCAAACGCGCCGCAGACTGCCAAACACACACACACTTTGCCGGCTGGGAGCGATATGGCGTGACGACACAAAACCCAGATGAACTTGCCCAGACCATGCACGCCCTTGGCCCGCGTCTGCGCGCGGCCCGGCGGCTGCTGTTCGCCTTGCTGCTGGTGGGCGCTATCGGCCACGGCGTATCGTGGACGTTGGCCGAGCGCTATTTGCGGCCTGCCTGCACCGCGGCGGCCACCGAGCGCCATTGGCAGAGCCTGGGATACCGCTTGCCCGGACCCAGCGGGCGCCGCAGCTATTGCGTTCTGCGGGACGCAGAGGGGGGCCAGCACCTGATCTCGGCAAACCGTCTGGTGCTCCTCAGCTTCCTGTTTGATCCGTGGCTGATGAGCTTTCTGGTCGGTTTGCCGGGTCTGCTCGTGCTCGCGCAGCGCGCGAAACGGCACGGGAACCCCGTCTGATGCCTTGCAAGCTTCAGAGCACAAAGTCGGCGGCGACCACGTTGGCGATCCCGTTGAGATCCAACGCGATGTCCGCCACGCTATCACCGTTGAGGTCGCCCTGAACGATGATGAACGAGCCGCTCACCTCAAAACGCAGCTGGCCCGCGACGTTGGTGAACGCGGTGGTGCCGATGAAGGTGAAGGCTTGATTGCCCGTCACCTTGGTGCTGGCATCAATGGCCGAGAGGTCGATCTTGTCCCGTTCCGCGCGGTTGAAATCGTTGACTTGTTCGCGGGTGCCGAGCGCCGTGCCGCCGAAATCCGTCTTTGCAGTGTAAACGAAAGCGTCTGTCCCGGTTCCACCCGTGAGGATATCGGAGCCGCCGCCGCTGATCAGCCTGTCGTTGCCTGCATCGCCGGAGAGGGAATCCGACTTGTCGTCGCCGCCGATCAGAGTGTCGTTTCCATCGCCTCCGAAGAGCTGATCCGCGCCCGTCCCGCCATCGAGCGTATCGTTGCCCGCGCCGCCATAGAGAAAATCGACACCAGCCCGGCCGCTGATGCTGTCGTTTCCGCCGAGGCCACGGAGGGTGTTGATGCCGTCATCGCCAATCAGCGTGTCGGCCCCAAGGATGGAGCCGGTCACGTCGGTGAAGCCGGTATATGTGTCACCAGCCGCCCAACCGGTATTGTCAATGCTGCCATCCAGCGCGATCTGCAGTCCGCTCGATCTGCTGAAATCGAGCTTGTCGTATTGGTCGCCGCCGCCGTTGGCGGTTTCTTCGGAAATGCCGGGCATGAAGATATCCGCGCCGTCACCAAGCCTGACCACACCGTCGATCGTGCCGCCCCGGTTGTCGACGATGTCGTCACCAATGCCCATGCTCAGTTCGAGGCCGGCAATCAGCCCGCGATTGGTCAGTTTGTCAGCGCCTTCACCCAGATAGATACTGCCATCGATCTGCCCGCGATTGACCACCCGATCATCGCCCCCGTCTCTTGAAGCTTCGGTATCGATTGCCGAAGCTTCACCGGTGATCGTGCCATAATTGGTGATCTGCACGGTTCCTTTCGAATCGGCAAAAATGGCAGCAAAACCACTAATCGACCCGTAATTGATGATAGTTCCGGCGAAATTTGTGCCGATGTTATAAAGCGCAATGCCGCTTGAAACCCCCGATATGGCGCCGTAGTTTACGATTCTGTTGACGGCTCCGCCGAGTTGAATCCCATTGGCATTGCTATCAATGATCCCCGTCTTGCCGATGAGAATGTCAGCCTGCCGGACGTTCAACAGATCCGGATTGCTGTAGTAGATTCCATGCACACTGGCGGCGACGAGACCATAAACGCGAATGGATTGCGCAAAGCCGGAAAGCTCGATCGCAGAACTGGTATGGGAAATGACCGCAACGTCGGTCGGCACAAACAGCCGGTCAGTCGCACCAAGATCGTAGCGGATGCCATCACCGATTGAATCAACTGCCACCCTGTAAGCCACGTCATTGTCCTCTCGGTAATGAATCAAACTGAATTTCGACGATAATCGATCCGGTCGTCAGGCACGGCGGACCCTGTTTTCGCATCTCGTACAGCCTGATCCATCACCATGAACGCAATATCGATGGAATGGAGTGCCATGTTCTCGGTATTGCAGACTGGCAGCGCCGGCCTGGTGCCCTTTCTGCATTACGACAGCAAGGCCTCGGCCGCAGAGCGCTTGTCCCGAGCAACAGCGAGACGATGTGCGGGATAGGCACCGAACGAGAGCAACTTCTCCTTGCCCCCAATGCGGTACTTCATCCGCCAAAGCTTCGATCCGTTAGGTTGCACGAGCAGGAAAAGACCCTCGCCGTCAGCCAGCTTGTATGCCTGCTCGCGGGGATTGGATTTCTTGGCCTGAATCTCTGTCAGAGGCATGGGGGTATCGCGCCTTTCCGATACTCCGCGAAAATACCCCACACCAAATTTGGCTGCACGCGGAAGGTACCGGGCGAATGCGGACCCGAATCACCCGCAAACCTCTGCTTTTCTGGCGATCTTCGGAAAAATCCGGACCTACATGGAGGTCTCCGGAAACAGCATTGGTAGCGGAGGAGGCGCTATAACTTTCGTCTCAGGCAATTTCAGAGCGTCTCCAACTACTCTGTAAAATCAGCAATTTATCTTGTAACGTGTTCGCGGTCGGTCGCCCTGAATCGCCTGAATTCCCGCTGAAATGTGGGAACGATTGTGGGACCAAATACCCCCGTTTTTGGTGGTATGAATCCCTGACAGGGATTCGAACCTGATGGCACTGACAGTATTGAAGGTGAAGAACGCGAAGCCCGGTCGCCATGTCGATGGCAGGGGCTTGTGCCTGGTCGTGAAGCCCAGCGGCGCGCGCACCTGGGTGCTGCGTATGCAGTTGAAAGGCCATCGCCGCGACTATGGGCTGGGATCGGCGCATGACGTTTCGCTATCCGATGCCAGAACAGCGGCAGCAGAATTGCGCCGCCGGGTTCGTGAAGGCTTCGATCCTGTCGCCGAACGGCGGGTCGATCGGGATCGGCTTTTCGATGGCCTCGAACGTGGTCGACAAGGTGGTGGCGCAGCTCAAGCAGTTTGGCGAGACGCGGCGCGGCTGGCTGGGGGTGCGGATCCAGGACGTGACGCCGGATGTGGCCGAGGCGATGAGCCTTGCGGCATCGAAGGGCGCTTTGGTGACGGATGTTCCGGATGGTCCGGCCAAGGATGCCGGATTGCAGGCGGGTGACGTGATCACCCTGTTCGACGGCAAGGAGATCGGGACCGTGCGCGACCTGACGCGGCAGGTGGCGGATAGCCCTGTCGGGTCGGCG
>JAIXYF010000133.1 GCA_027490345.1 Novosphingobium sp. | reverse complement strand
TGCGGCTGACTCGATCCAGCAAAGCACTGGTCCGCTCCTGCTCCTGGGCTAGTGCCTGCGCGCTCTTGCGGGCATCTTCCAGCGAGGCCTGCTGCATGATAAACGACATCATACCGGAGGCGAGCGGATCGCCGAGGCCAAAATCATCAATCTGGAGATGCCCTTCGATGAAGGCCTCCGTTGTGGGGATCAGGTTGACGGCCATGAAATAGCCATCGGCCAAGGGCACGACTATTCCCTGCAACAGGGCACTACTCTTTTGGTAATGCAGCCGTATCGGTTCGCCCAGCTCGGGAACTTGGCAAAAATCCTCGATTTTAAAATGAGTTTTACAAGAAAACACATCAAAAAAACCCAAACCGGGGCGAACTTCATCCGAGTAACGATCAAAATATGACCCTAAGGATGTGATTAATCCCTTTCCGCAAATTTGAATATACGCTGGAAATATCTTTAATATCTGCCTTACTTTAAGCATAAAAAAATACTCACCTGCCGAATCATGATAGAGTTATCAAAAACTCGGCAGAATTTGTTTTAGAATCCACGTGCTCCACTTTACCACTCAGATCAAACCACTCCAGCAATCCTTGAAGAAGCCCCCCTACAAATGGCTCAAGACCAGTTCGCTCTGATCTGTACTGCACGAGGAAATGCCCTGAACCTTGCTCGATAAGCGTAAAGCTGGGCAATCTGGCTTTGGGCATAACAGCGGCAACCGAAAGATGCATGCGATCAAGGTTTTTGAGAAATGTGCCTAGATCGCGCCCAGTGAAATCCATGACGGCGCGATACGTATCCTGCGACACCCGTATGATCCAGAAGCGCCCGAATGCGGCGAGGCAATCGTCGACCGAGCGCCCAAGCCGGCGTGAGGCTACCTCGACCAGTTCAAAAGTGAGCGCGTCGTCGTAAACCTCCTGGCTGATCAACTCGGCCGGGCTAATACGCAGTTCCGAAGCGATCGACCGCCAGACCTCCTCGCCTGCGCTATCGATGATGTGGTCCTTGAGGTACCGATGAATCAAGCCATACATGCCGCCCGCTGCCGCCTTTCGTTCAAATGCCCACGTTTCGCGCTGCCCCAGGCTGCTGCGCAGCCCATTCGATGGTCAGGCCTTTTCGCCCTGCTCCGCGATAGCATCGACCTGTTCCGTGATAGCGACAAACCGCTCAATCTGCGCCTCTATCACCGCCAGCCGATCTGCCAGATATGCCTTGTCGTCTCCCTCCAGGCGGGAAAGCATTCGCGCGCCAATGTTGGCAACGGTCAGCCGAATCACATTGACCGGCTGACTCAGCGCATGCAGCAGCTCATTCGGTTTACCCATTTTCCTCCGGCCCTTTCCCCATTCAGTTCATTTTGGTCCGGTTCCCCCCGGCTCTTGCCGCCATTGCGGCAGCTTATGCGGCTAATCCAGAAAAAATAGTGCCAAATCTATCCTTTACGATAGGTTTACCATCATATCAGTGTCAAGTTGCGTCCGATTTGGTTTAATGTCGCAAGCGGACGACATATGTCGCAGCCCTTAGCGATTCTCCCTTACCTCAGGGCATTTTGCCTCGACCATAAAGCCGCACGAAAACATGATGGAATTGCCCGCCAAGCTCATCTCAGAAACGAGGGTCCTGGTCGTCGAGGATGATCAAGCCACCCTCGCCGCCTATGGCGAGCTGCTGGCGGGATTGGGCTACGAGCCCATCCTTGCCGACAATGTGTCAACGGCTTTGCAGGTCTTGAGTCAGCAGGCATCAATCGGCATTGTCCTCACCGATCTGAACCTGCCCGTGATGGGTGGCTTGGATCTGCTTGAGGAAGTAGCCTCCCGCTTCGCTCTGCAACGCCCCATCGAGATGATCGTAGCGACCGGCAATGGCAGCATGGATGTAGCCGTTCAGGCGATGCGATTAAGGGCATCAGATTTTCTAACAAAGCCCGTTTCAACCGCCGACCTTTCGGCAGCGCTGCGGCGGGCTTCACGATCCTTGGCCGGGCTAACGCTTCGCCCGAAACCCCAGACCGGGGATCAGCTTGCAACTTTGGCCCAGGATAACCCGGCACCGCGAGCAGAACAGACCGTGCCGAACGACCAGGAACTCCTTGCCGTGTTGCGCACCCTAAAGCGCACAAGTGACCAACGCTCGGAGTTTTTCGACCAAACCATCTTTGGCGATCCCTGCTGGGATATCCTGCTCGAACTGACCGCGGCCCGCATCCAAGGGCAATCCGTGCCGGTATCAAGCGCCTGCAATGCAACACACCTGCCCTTCAGCACTGCGCTGCGCTACATCAGGCGGCTCGTAGAGCTTGGAATGATCAAGCGCTGGCAAGATCCCAATGACCGCAGGCGAGACTTGCTCGACGTGGAGGACGCTGCGTTCAATTCTATGAAGGCTTTGATTGGCAACATGCGGCGGAAAATTGTCGACACGATCTAGGGGCCCCGGTGGCCGTCGGTCACGCAAAAACGATGTTCTCGGCCAGCGACACCAACCGAAGACCAGCAAATACGAAATCCGGATAGTGCAAAATTGAAGCCAATTCTGTACCATTTATGAAATATAGAAATCAAAATGAAACTGATTTAATTTTGCATTTTCGGCATTATCGACAATCCCCGGCATTGAATATCATTGCCAAGGGACGGTCAATGCGATCAAATATTGCTGAGGTTAAATTATCAAAGCTATCGAGATTATTACTAATTACAACGTTTTCCATATTTTTGTGGATCGCTATTTTCTATGCTTTTAGCTTGATGTTTTCCACAATCGTTATAATTTAGAACTATGACTAACCCCATGATTTAGTATTTTTTTGAAGCACCCCAATTTACGTCCCAAACACCCCAGTTTGATCGGTCATTGAAGCTTTTTGCTTAGGTAGTGGCTTTACAGGACTGAATCTCGCCTTTTGTAGCACGTCCGGACGCAAGTTTTCCGATCAGGCGCGAAAGGCGATCCGGCACCATGCACTACAATGATCTCACCGACCCTGCGCAACCATCAATTGGCCGAAGGCAACACGCGCGGCTCCGCACAAACTTTGCGGTCAAGATCTCATCGATCAGCCTCACGTCTTATGGCCACTTGATCGATCTCTCCTTGAGTGGAGCGAAGTTTGCAGCGCCCCGCCTGATATCGACCGGAACCGAGGTGCTGCTCCATTGGCACGGGAGCTCTGTCCTGGGGGAAATCTCCTGGACCGAGTACCGACATTGCGGAGTGCGCTTTGCCGAACTGATTTCAGACGACGCCCTCTTGTTGGCACGAACGAGCGGCGCACCAGTTCCGCTCAGTCGCGTCCAACAGCTCGCGGCCGAATTCGTCCGTGAGCGGGAATATCGCGAGCGCCCTGGTGCGGGGTGGAGGCCAGACGGCTCCAATGTTGCGCAATTCAGCCGCTTCGGACTTCGCCGCGTTTAACGGTGTCAATTCTGGCCGCAATTTACAACTAAATCGACCCCAAAATCTCAAAACGCCAAACATTTCGGCACCAATTCAAATTGCCAGCCGACCTGCAGTGCTACTAAGTGAATTAACTGAAGGCCACAGCTCTTCGGGTTCGCAATTTAGCAAAAGAAAAGAAATCAGGATGGCAACGGCGTTTAAAAAACCTGAAGTTTGGGTCATTGATTCCGCCGTTAAACGGCGCGGCTTTGTATCAAACTATCTGGATTCTTTGGGCTACCTAGCTTATCCTATGGATCCAAGTGATAAGCTCCCGAATAGCTATGGCCGAGCTGTAATTGCAATGGTGAATGACGACGAAGCCGTCGTTGACCGCGTGCTTGATTGCCGAGATGGTCAGCCACTTTCTTGTGTTGTTTATTCCGACAGTCTCAAAGCCAAGCGGGCTACAAATCTATTGCGCCGCGGTGTGACAGACCTGATCGATTGGCCGTTTGAAAAGCAGGATTTTGTAGACGCGGTCTCAACTGCAGAAACC
>JAIXYF010000102.1 GCA_027490345.1 Novosphingobium sp. | reverse complement strand
GGGCCGCATAAATGGGGCCGCATAAATAGGGACTGTCCCCATTTATGCGGCCCTGTTTACTGGGCGGGTTCTATATCGACGTAGGGCCTGAGATCGCGCGTGCGCAGCCACAGCATCTGCTCGTTCGAGACCGAGTTGGTGAGCGCATAGAGCCCTTGCGCCTCCTCCTCGGCAAGGCCCATCTCGCGGTAGTAATCGAGATAGAGCTGGTTCGCCGGGGCATCGGGGGCGAAATCGCCGGGCTGGCGGCCGTTCTTGTCCTTCCAGGCGTGGACGCCGAATTCCGCATCAGGCGCCGCGCGGCGCGTGGCGCCCGCCACGAACAGTTCCAGCCCGCCCGAACGCACCGAACCGCCGGACGGCACATCGGTGGCAATCCCCCTGCTCCGGATCAGCCGCCCCAGCGCGAGGTTTGCGCCATCATCCACCGTGCCGGGACAATCGACCAGTTCGAGCACCCGCACGCCGGGGTGCGCCGCCAGCAATTGCCGGAACTGGGCGGGCGACTGGCTATCGACTTCGCCCACCAGCGCGGCATGGGCGCCATCGATCACGACGAACGGGCCGAAGCGCGGCAGCCCGGCAATGGCAGCGGCAATGCGCTGGCCGCGCGGCACTTCGAGCACGGTTTGCATGGTGGTCACTTCGGTCCAGGTCGTGCCATGCGAATCGACGTAGGTGCGCGTCGAAACCTTTTGCGCCGCTGCAGGCGCAGCGCAGACCCCGGCAAACATCAGGGCGCAGCATAGCAACAAGGCGCGGGCGATTCGCATCATGGCGGGAGCATAATCCCTCTGCGGTTGCGGTTTTGCCAGCAAAACGCGGTGAACGGTGCTTTACGCTTTTTGCCTCCATATTGGCTGGATCGCCGCCCCGCCCCTATCCCGCATCCGGTGTCGCCCTTAGGCTGCGCACTAGGCTGGGGGTTTTGCATGGTCGCGCTCGTATCGACAGTTGCCTATCTGGGGCTGGAGGCACGCGCGGTGGAAGTGCAGTGCCAGATTGCCCCCGGCGTCCCGGCGTTTCGCGTGGTCGGCCTGCCAGACAAGGCCGTGGGCGAAAGCCGCGAGCGCGTGCAGGCCGCGTTGTCGGCGCTGGGCCTTGCGCTTCCGCCCAAGCGCATCACGGTGAACCTTTCACCGGCAGACCTGCCCAAGGAAGGCTCGCACTATGATCTGCCGATCGCGCTGGCCCTGCTGGCGGCAATGGGCGTGGTCGATCTGGAAGCGATTGCAGACTTTGTGGCGGTGGGCGAACTGGCACTGGATGGCCGCGTGATTGCCAGCCCCGGCGTGCTGCTCGCCGCGCTCCACGCCAGCGGGATCGAAAAAGGGCTGATCTGCCCCGCAGGCCAAGGCGCGGAAGCGCGCTGGGCCAGCGGGATCGAGATCGTGGCGGCGCCCGATCTGATCGGCCTGCTCAATCATCTCAAAGGCACGATGCGGCTGCCAGTGCCCGAGCCGGGCGAAGTGGCAGCACCCCCGCGCCGCGCGGACCTCAAACAGGTCAAAGGGCAGGAAACCGCCAAGCGCGCGCTGGAAATCGCAGCGGCCGGCGGGCACAACCTGCTGATGATCGGGCCGCCGGGTGCGGGCAAATCGCTGATGGCTTCGTGCCTGCCCGGCATCCTGCCCGAACTGACGCCAGCCGAAGCGCTCGAAACCTCGCTCGTGGCCTCAGTGGCCGGACTGCTGGAGGAAGGCCGGATCAGCCGCGCGCGGCCTTTTCGCAGTCCGCACCATTCCGCCTCGATGGCGGCGCTGACTGGCGGCGGGCTGAAAGTGCGGCCGGGCGAGGTCAGCCTCGCGCATCTCGGCGTGCTATTCCTCGATGAACTGCCCGAATCCCAGCGCGCGGTGCTCGATTCGCTGCGCCAGCCGCTGGAGACGGGCGAAGTGACCGTGGCGCGCGCCAATGCGCATGTGACGTTCCCCGCACGGGTGCAGCTCATTGCCGCCATGAATCCCTGCCGCTGCGGCCATCTCGGCGATCCTGCACTAGGCTGCAGCCGCGCGCCGCGCTGTGCGGGGGATTACCAGTCCAAGGTCTCCGGCCCGATGCTCGACCGGATCGACCTCCATGTCGAAGTCGATCCCGTTTCCGCCGCCGATCTGGCCCTGCCCCCACCCGCCGAAGGATCAGACGCCGTTGCCGCCCGCGTCGCCGCTGCGCGCCATATCCAGAACAGACGGCTTGAGGGCACCGGGCGGCGCAGCAACGCCGAGCTGGAAGGCGATCTCCTCGAACGCTACGCCACGCCCGACGAGCCGGGGCGCAAGCTCCTGGCACAAGCAGCAGAAGCGATGCGGCTATCGGCGCGCGGCTACACCCGGATGCTGCGCGTGGCGCGCACGATTGCAGACTTGGCGGGTGCGGAGACAATCGGGCGCGTGCATGTGGCCGAAGCGCTGAGTTACAGGCGGATTGCGCCGAGGGCTTGAGCCGCGTGAGCGCATTGCAGCCTGACATGGGCGGCAGCTTATGGTCTTGCGGCGGTCAAAACCTGTCTGTCTGGACACGACAACATTGCGGACGTTGGGAGAGTTGTTAGCTTGGGATCGATGGAGACGCATTCGTGATCCGACGTCAGAAACTGCATTGGTTCGCGTTTGGGGCGTCCGTGTCCGCCGTTTTTTCCCTTCTGGCGATGCTGCTATTGCGACCGGGTCCGGTTCTTGATCACTCGCGCGTTGGCTTCCTCGTCCTAGAAGAGCCCACAAAAGGAAGCATCAACACTCAATCGGTGCAGGCCAATGTTGCTGAAAACGTAGGTCGGATCTTGAGAGAATGCGGT
>JAIXYF010000476.1 GCA_027490345.1 Novosphingobium sp. | reverse complement strand
CCCACCGGCGCAGTGATCGTGGCCGCACCGCTGAAAATCGAGAACGGATCGGGCAGCCCGCTGCGGGTGCTCGCGCTCGTTCCGGCCTGAGGCAAAACAATGGCCGAACGCTCGTTTGCCAAGGAAGTCGAGAAGCTGCGGATCGGCGCGGGCGAGGAATTTGCCGGCGAAGGCATTCTTGCGGTGACCAAGGCGCTGCTGCAATCGGGCATTTCCTATGTCGGCGGCTATCAGGGCTCGCCAATCTCGCACCTCCTCGATGTGCTGGCCGATGCGCAGGACATCATGGGCGAGCTTGGCATCCGCTTCGAAGCCTCGGCCAATGAAGCGGCGGCGGGCGCGATGCTGGCGGCCAGCGTCAACTATCCCTTGCGCGGCGCGGTTGCGTGGAAATCGGTCGTAGGCACCAATGTGGCGTCTGATGCGCTCTCCAACGTCGCCTCTGGCGGGGTGAAGGGCGGCGCAATGATCATCGTGGGCGAGGACTACGGCGAAGGCTCCTCGATCATGCAGGAGCGCACCCACGCCTTTGCCATGAAATCGCAGATCTGGCTGCTCGATCCGCGCCCCAACCTGCCCTCCATCGTCAGCATGGTGGAAAAGGGGTTCGAGCTTTCGGAAGCCTCGGGCAGCCCGGTGATGCTGGAGCTGCGGGTGCGCTCGTGCCACCTTTATGGCCGCTTCACCGCCAAGGACAACGTGCGCCCGGCCTTCGGCCTGAAGCAGGCGATGGAAAACCCGGTGCGCGATACCGACCGGATCGTGCTGCCGCCCGCCAATTTCCTGCATGAGCGCGAAAAGATCGCGCAGCGCTGGCCCGCCGCGGTCGAGTTCATCAAGCGGCACAAGCTTAACGAGTTCCTCGGCGGGCACCTCGGCGATGTGGGGATCATCGTGCAGGGCGGCATGTACAACAATCTGATCCGCGCGCTGGAACTGGTCGGCCTTTCAGACAGCTTCGGACAGACCGAGATTCCGATCTATTGCCTCAACGTCACCTATCCGCTGATCGACAGCGAAGTGACCGGGTTCTGCGCCGACAAGAAGGCCGTGTTCCTGATCGAAGAAGGCCAGCCCGAGTTCATCGAGCACAACATCAACACGATCCTGCGCCGCGCCGACCTGCAGACGAAGCTGATCGGCAAGGAAACCATGCCGCTGGCGGGCGAATATACGGGACAGGTGATCAAGGACGGGCTGGTGCGCTTCCTGCGCGAACATGCGCCGAAGCTGGCGGCAAAAGCCGCGCTGCCGCCCGAGCCTGCGGGCACCAACCTTGCGCCGCTCGCAGATGTCGTGCCCGCGCGGCCATCGGGTTTCTGCACCGGCTGCCCGGAGCGCCCGATCTTCACCGCGATGAAGCTGGTGGAGAAGGAGATTGGCGAGTTCCACGTCTCGGGCGATATCGGCTGCCATATCTTTTCGATCCTGCCGCCGTTCAATCTGGGCAACACCACGATGGGCTATGGCCTGGGCATGGCGGGGGCGGCGGCGTTCCAATCGGATTCCAAGCAGCGCACCGTATCGGTGATGGGTGATGGCGGGTTCTGGCACAATGGCCTGACCTCGGGCGTCGGCCATGCGGTGTTCAATCGCAACGACGGTGTGACGATCCTTGTCGACAACGGCTATTCGGCGGCAACCGGCGGGCAGGACATCCTCTCCAGCCGCGCCGATAACCGCACCCGCACGACCAAGCATCCGATGGAAAACGCGATCCGGGGAATCGGCGGCCAATGGGTGCGCACCGTGCGCAGCTATGATCTGGAAGCGATGACCTCCACGCTGACCGAGGCAATGACGACGCCCTTCAAGGGGCCGAAGATCATCATCGCGGAATCGGAATGCATGCTCAACAAGCAGCGCCGCGTGAAGCCGCTTGTCGCCAAGGCGATCAAGGGTGGCAAGCGGGTGGTGAAAGAACGCTTCGGCGTTGATGCCGATACCTGCAGCGGCGATCATTCGTGCATCCGCCTGTCCGGTTGCCCCACCCTCACCTTGCGCGAAAACCCCGATCCGCTGCGCGATGATCCAGTGGTGCAAGTGCTGGATGATTGCGTGGGCTGCGGCCACTGCGGTGAGACGGCGCACGCCGCCGTGCTCTGCCCCAGCTTCTACCGCGCCGACATGGTGTTCAATCCCAGCCGCTGGGACCGCTGGCGGCAAGCCTTGCGCAGCGCGGTAATCGGCTTTTTTCAGGCCCGCGCCGCGCGCCGCCGTGCGCTGACAGCGTTCTGACCATGCAGGCAAGCAAGACTCGCCCAATCAACATCGCGATCATGGCGCTGGGCGGCCAGGGCGGCGGCGTGATGGCCGACTGGACCGTGCGCGCCGCCGAACTGGCCGGTTTCCGGGCGCAATATACCTCGGTGCAGGGCGTGGCGCAGCGCACCGGCGCGACGATCTACTACATTGAGCTGTTCCCCGAGGCGGAGATTACCGCGCGGGGCAAGGAACCCGTGCTGGCGCTGATGCCAGTGCCAGGCGATGTCGATGTGGTGGTGGGATCCGAACTGATGGAAGCAGGCCGCGCGGTGATGCGCGGCTTCGTGACGCCCGAACGCACCACGCTGATCGGCTCTACGCACCGCGTTTTCGCAATCTCGGAAAAGATCGCGATGGCCGACGGGCGCGCTGATGGCGGCGCGGTGCACGAAGCGGCGCAGGCCCGCGCGAAACGCTGGATCGGGTTCGACATGGAAGCGACCGCGCGCGAAGGCGGCAGCGTGATCAGCGCGGTGATGTTCGGAGCGCTGGCCGGATCGGGCGCGCTGCCGATCCCGCGCGATGTGTTCGAGGCGGTGATCCGCGAAAGCGGCAAGGCAGTTGCGACCAATCTGGCGACCTTCGCACTGGGGTTTGATCGGGCGCGCGGGATCGGTGCCGTGACGGCACCGCCAGCGCCGGAAGCGCCGCAAGCGGCTGAACCACCCGCCGCCGTGAAGCCGCTGCTCGCCCGGATCGAGGCCGAACTGCCCTTCATCGCCCGCGAATTCGCCACAGAAGGCCTGCGCCGGACAATCGACTTTCAGGACCTCGCCTATGGCGCGCTCTATCTCGACCGGTTGCAGCAGGCGGCAGACTGGGACGCGGCGAATGGCGGCAGCGCGCGGCGGCACGAACTGATCCGCGAACTGGCGCGGCACCTCGCGCTGTGGATGACCTTCGACGACACCTTCCGCGTGGCTGACCTGAAAACCCGCAGCAGTCGCTTCGAACGCTTTCGGGCCGAAGTGAACGCCGCGCCGGATCAGATCGTGGCCGTCACCGAATTCATGCATCCGCGCCTCAAGGAAGTGGCGGATTCGCTGCCCGCCGGGCTGGGCCGCTGGGCCGCGCGGCAAGCATGGCTGGGGCGCTGGTTTGCCAAGGGCCGCAAGGTTCAGACCAGCAGCTTGCGCGGATTCCTGATGCTGAGCCTGCTCGCCATGGGGCGGCGCTGGCGGCGCTCCACGCTGCGATATAACCACGAGAATGCCGGGATCGAGGCATGGCTCATGCAGGTGCGTCAGCTTGCGGGAGCCGACTACGCGGCGGCGGTGGAACTGGTGCGCTGCCAGAAGCTGATCCGCGGCTATGGCGAGACGAACGAGCGCGGCGCGCGCAATTTCGCGCGCATCATGGCCGCAGTGGAGGGGGCGAGCGGAGCAGGGCTTGCGACGCGCATAAAGCGGCTGCGCGATGCGGCGCTGGCCGACGAAAAGGGTGAAAAGCTGGCCGAGGTTCTGGCCGAAGCGGCCTGAACTGGCCAGAACCGGCAGATCAGTCCGGAACGACCGCCGTGACTTCGATTTCGATCTCGGCGGCGGCTTCCATCAGCGCAACGACCTGCACCACGGCCATCACCGGGAAGTGCTTGCCCATGATCTCGCGGTAGACCGCGCCGATCTCGCGCCCATGGGCGAGGTAATCATCGCGGCTGGTGATGTACCAGGTCATCCGCACGACATGTTCGGGCTTCGCGCCGCCTTCGGCGAGGATCGCGACGATGTTTTCCAGCGTCTGCCGGAACTGGGCGACGAGCCCGGCGGGGAAGCGCTCTTCGGCATCCCAGCCGACGACCCCGGCGAGGAATACCATTTCCCCGCGCGCGGCGATCCCGTTGGAATAGCCCTTGGGACGGGGCCAGCCTTGCGGGTGCAGAACCTTCATAAGCCTCCTCCGGCGCCTTGACAGGGCGTCCTTTGCTCTCGATATTTTAAACTTGAAATATTGTCCAGCCAAAGGATCGGACCGTTGTTCAAACCTGCCGAGCGCATTGTCCACCGCGCCGATCCGGGGCCTTGGCCCGATGCGGAGGCGGCGGCGCGGTCGCGGCTGTTCTCCCCGGTGCAGGTCGGCCCGCTGACTTTGGCGACGCGCACGTGGATCCCGGCGATGGTGCCCTGGCGCGCAACGCCCGATGGCGAGGCCGGTCCGGATGTCATCGACTGGTACGCCCGCTTCGCGAAGGGCCGTCCCGGCGCCATCGTGATCGAGGCGACCGGCATTCGCGATGTGCCATCAGGCCCCCTGCTACGCATTGGCGATGACCGCTTCGTGCCCGGCCTTGCCAAGCTGGTGGAGGCCGTGCGCGAGGCGAGCGGCGGGGAAACCAAGCTGCTGATCCAGCTGATCGACTTCCTCGCGATCAAGCGCCGCCCGGACCGTGCGACCTTCCTCTCGCGTTTTCTGGCGCTGACCGACCGCCACCGCGAAGCGACCGGCGAAACGGCCGACGACGCCGTGCGCGCCGCGCTGATCGCCATGCCGGATGGGCAGTTGCGCGAAGTGCTCGGCCCGCGGGACTGGGAATCGCTGGCTCAAGGCTTCCGCGAGCGCGTGACCGATGTGGACAAGCCGCATATCGCGCAGCTGCCGCATGTGCTGCCCGGCCTGTTTGCTGCCGCTGCGGCGCGCGCGGAAGCGGCAGGGTTCGACGGGATCGAACTGCACTATGCACATGCCTATACCATGGCCTCATTCCTTTCGGCGCGGAACGACCGGCAGGACGGCTATGGCGGCGCGCGCGAGGACCGCATCCGCCTGCCGCTGGAGGTCTACCGTGCGGTGCGCGCTGCGGTTTCGCCCAGCTTGGCGGTGGGCTGCCGGTTTCTGGCGGAGGAATGCATTCCGGGCGGCAACAAGGTGGAGGATGCAGCATGGTTCGGGGCCGCATTCGCGCGCGCAGGAATGGATTTCCTATCGCTCTCGCGCGGGGGCAAGTTCGAGGATGCGCTGCAGCCCAAGACCGGAGAGGCGGCCTATCCCTATACCGGGCCGAGCGGGTATGAATGCATGCCGGCCTACATTTCAGACGCGCGCGGGCCTTATGGACGCAACCGCGCGGCGGCGCGGACCATCCGCACGGCAGTGCATGACGCAGGTTTTGCGACGCCGATCATCACCGCAGGCGGGGTCCACGGGTTCGCGCAAGCCGAGGCGATGCTGGCAGCGGGCGAGGCCGATATCGTCGGCGCGGCACGCCAGTCGCTCGCTGATCCGGACTGGTTTCTGAAAGCCCGCCTTGGCCGGGGCGGCGAAGTGCGGACTTGCGAGTTTTCGAACTACTGCGAGGGGCTGGACCAGAAGCACAAGCAGGTGACCTGCAAGCTATGGGACCGGCAGGGCCTGACGCCCGGCATGGTGGGGCTGTCGCGCGACGAAAAACGCCGCCTGACTGCCCCCCTCTGGATCTAACGCTCAGCCGCTGCAGTGATCCGCAACGAGGCGGCGGAACAGCGGCCCGTGCTCGATCATCGTCCAGTGGCCGCACTTCGCAATGGTGTGGAGCTGCGAATTGGGCAGGTGCTGATGGAGGTTCCACGAGACTTGCGGATCGACCACGCGGTCGTCGCGCCCGTGGACCAGCAGTGTCTCATGGCTGATCGTCTGCAGCACGTTGATCGGCAGGCACTGCGCATCGAGCCAGCGCTGGCGCGGCGCGGGAAACAGTTTGTGGAAGTGATCGAGCGCGCCGGGCCGCGAACAGGCCTTGAGCCGCATCGCCACGAGTTCGTCGGTGATCAGCGCCTGATTCCACGCCATCACGCTCATCGCCTGCTTCATGTGTTCCGGCGTCGGCTTGAAATCCCACAGCAGTTCGAGGTTTTCGTTGACCCGCACGGGCCAGCCGCCCGGCCCCATCAGCACTAGCCGCTCGAACCGCTCAGGGTGCTTGGCCGCCAGCCATAGCGCGAGCGAACCGCCGAAGCTGTTGCCCACGACATGCGCCTTGGCGATGCCCAGCCCGTCCATCAACGCGATGATCTGGTCGGTCCACGAATCCATGAAGCGGAATTCGAAATCCGCCGGAGTTTCGGTATAGCCGAAGCCGACGAGATCGGGCGCGATGACCTGGAACCGGTCCTGCATCGCCGGGATGAACGTGCGCCAGTTAGCCCAGGCGCAGACCCCCGCGCCCGAGCCGTGAAGGCAGAGCATGGCCGGGCCACTGCCCGCCACGTGAACGTTCGTGCGGTAGCTGCCAGTCTGCACGAACTGGCCGATTTCAGGGTTTTCGCTCATGCCGTCTCTCCACCGCCATCTTGAATCGAAATTCAATCGAAACTCTATTACGCCGATAGCGCGCGCGACGCCGAACCACAAAATGTTTCTGGACAGCGGATCGGTTTAGTTTAGGCTTCAAACAACTCCTCAGAGCGAGGTGCATGCAGACCACGCAAGCCTTTGATGAACCGGCACCCGATCGGCGGACCTTGCTCAAGTCTGCTGCGTTCGGCTTGTTCGCCTTTACGGTCGGCGGGGGCCCGATGATGCTTACCCCGGCCGAAGCCCGCACCCGCGGCGCTGCCTTGGCCAAGCTTTCCGCCGATGAAGCCGCCCTGCTCGAAGCTTTTGGCGAAGCGCTGGTGCCGGGCGCGCGCGCAGCCGGGATCGCGCATTTCGTCGATGCCAATCTGGCCCGCCCGCATTCCGAATCGCTGCTGACGGCGCGGTATCTTGATGTGCTGCCGCCCAACGATGCTTTCTACAAGGCCGGGCTTGCCGCGCTTGATGCCGCCAGCCGCACGGTTTTGGGCGCGCCGTTTGCGCAGGTTTCCGCCGCTGCCGCAAAGCCGCTGATCACCGCCATGCTGCCTGGCACGATCACGCCGTGGCAAGGCCCGCCGCCGCCGCTGTTCTATCTTGCGGTGCGCAGCGATGCCGCCGATCTGGTCTATGGCACACGCGCTGCCTTTGCGCGGATGCAGGTGCCCTACATGGCCCACATCGAACCACCGGCGGACTGGTAGGCAAATGGCCGCGCAGCTCTCTCCGAAACGCACAGACGCGGTGATCGTGGGGGCGGGCGCTGCCGGGAACCTGTTTGCCGCCGCGCTGGCCGAAGCGGGCAAATCGGTGCTGGTGCTCGATCCCGGCCCGGCCTGGCAGGCGCGTGATCTCTACAGCTCATCGATCTGGGCGCGGCGGCTGCGCTGGGGCGGCCCGGTGGTCGAATCGACCGGCGGCCATGCCTTTGGCGCGGGGTTCAACATGGGCTGGGGCACTGGCGGGGCGGCGCTGCACCACTATGGCACATGGCCGCGCCTGATGCCGTCTGATTTCACGATGCGGTCAGACTTCGGCAAAGGGCTGGACTGGCCGATTGGCTATGACGACCTGCGCCCGTTCTATGACCGCATTCAGGAAGAGGTCGGCGTTTCGGGCGATGCCGATGCCGAAGTATGGCGCCCAGCCGGCGCACCCTATCCGCTGCCGCCGCTGCAGCAATTTGCGCAGGCGCGGCTGCTGGCAAAGGGCTTTCACGCGCTGGGCATGAAGACCGCGCCGAGCCCGATGGCGATCCTTTCGCAGGACTACAAGGGCCGCCCGGCCTGCCTTTACGATGGCTGGTGCGATGCGGGCTGCCCCACCGGCGCGCTGGCCAATCCGCTGGTCACTTATCATCCGCGCGCGGTGAAGGCGGGCGCGCGCTTTGTGAACGGGGCGCATGTCACGCAGCTGATCCCCGGCAAGACCGCGCGGGCAGCGGCGGGCGTGGAATACATCGATCACACTGGGACCGTGCAGACGGCGCTGGCGGACATGGTGATTCTGGCCGCCTCCACCGTTTCAAATCCGGCGATTCTGCTGAACAGCACCGGCGGTGCATGGACCTCAGGCGCAGGCAATTCCTCAGGCCTGGTCGGCCGCTATTTCATGACCCACTCCATCGCATCGGTTTACGGCTTCTTCGATGGCGAGGAGACCGAAAACTACATGGGCGTGACCGGCGCGCAGGCCACGAACATGGACCATTATGGAAAGCAGAGCCTTGGCAGCGATGCCTTCGGCAGCCTGCAATGGCAGCTGGCGCCGACGATGAAGCCCAACGACCTGCTCGGCGTGGCAATGGCGCGGGCGGACTTGTTCGGCGCAGAACTGACTGCGTTCATGGAGCGTGCGGTGCATCACCTTGCGGTGATGTTCGGGTTTGGCGAGGGGCTGCCCGTGCTGGAAAACCGGATCGAGCTTTCGGACCGCAGCGGCCCCGGCGGAACCAGAACCCCGCGCGTGGTTCACACGTTCGCGCCGGAATCAGTGAAGCTTTCGGAAAATGCCGCGCAGCTGGGGCTCAAGATCATCAAGGCGGGCGGCGCAGCCGAACCATGGGCCGGCCCGATGGCGAGCGCGCACATGATGGGCGGCACAATCATGGGCCGCGATGCGCGCACTTCGATAACCGACAGCTTCGGCCGCAGCCACGATATCGACAATCTCGTCATCGCCGGGCCGGGGCTGTTCCCCACAGCAGGCGCGATGAATCCCAACTTCACCAACCACGCGCTCGCCTTGCGCAGCGCCGAACACCTCGTAGCCCAATGGCTCTCATGATGTGAGATCATTGTGGGACGTTTAATTGACTTTCTATTGAAGTTTGCCATCATCACTTGATGAGACTGCTCCCGACGCACTGAAAATGGCGCGGGCGAATTCCGGACGCAGGCACCGGAACAAGAATGACGCACACGGGCACCCGGGCACTCTGCCGTGGGGGGGAATCAGAGGGGAGTACCATGAAAACCATCACGAAAATGACGCTTTGCGCCTGTGCCGGCACACTGGCGATGGCCGCAGCCCTGCCCGCCATGGCGCAGGAAATCGCACCGCAGACCGCGCAGGACACGAACAGCAACGACAATTCGGTGCTCAGCGGCGAAATCGTCGTGACCGCACAGAAGCGGCAGGAAAACGTCCAGAACGTGGGCATCGCGATCACCGCTTATTCGGGCGATCAGCTGCGCGCGCTTGGCATCCAGCGCAGCGCCGATGTCGCCAGCTTCTCACCGGGCGTTTCGATTTCGGGCAGCCTTGCGGGGCAGAACACCCAGTTCACCATTCGCGGCGTCGTCCAGAACGATTTCAACGACATCGTGGAGGCGCCCAACGCGGTCTACCTCGATGAAGGCTATATCGCGATTGCGCAGGGCCAGTCCTTCGCGGTGTTCGATATCGACCGGGTCGAAGTGCTCAAAGGCCCGCAGGGTACGCTGTTTGGCCGCAATGCCACCGGCGGCCTGATTCACTACATCAGCCACCTGCCCTCGCTTTCCAAATGGGAAGGCTATGCCGATGCCCGTTATGGCATCATGGACAGCACCGGCCATCCGGGCGTGTTCACGCTGGAAGGCGCGGTTGGCGGGCCGCTGAGCGACAAGATCGCGGTGCGCGCAGCCGGGCGCTGGAACAAGCAGGACCCCTATCTCAAGAACCTCTATCCGCGCGGCGCGGTGGGCGCAGCGCCCGGACCGGGCGCGGGTGCGGACCTTGGCAACGACGATACGCTGGCAGGCCGCTTCACGATCCTGCTGGAGCCCAGCTCCACCACCCAGTTCATCCTTTCGGCCAATGGTTCGCGATCCAAGGTCAACACCGGCCCCTATACCCAGAAGGCGACCATCGCGCAGTTCGATGCAAACGGCGAACTGATCAACGTGCTGGATGTCGGCCCCAACGAAACCCGCGCGTCCATCGGCGTGCCCGGCGGGCCGAGGGTGATCAACGGCGATGCCGGCTCCGACCTCAACAACGACGGCATCTTTGGCGGCCCCGGCGAAATCTATGGCCGTGCCCCGGGCGCAGACTTCTTTGGCTACCGCGCACCGGATCCCAAGACCCGCACGCTGTCGAGCGACTTCGCGTTCAAGAATCAGGGCCATGTCGATACATGGGGCGCAAACCTGCGCGCCAAGTTCGAGCTGAACGACAACCTCACATTGTCGTCGGTCACCGACTACAAGAACTTCAAGAAGCTGCTGTTCATCGACGTCGATGCCGGCCCTGCCAACCAGCTGGCCAACTATGGCAATGTCGATGCCGAGAGCTTCACGCAGGAACTGCGCCTGAACGGCAAGGCCGACCGCCTGAACTGGGCAGCGGGCGTCTACTTCCTCCATATCGACAACCTGTCGAACAACGGCCTCAAGGCGCCGCTCAATGGCCTCGTCCCCGGCAACCCGATCGACATCGCCTCGATCGGTCACCTCAAGACCACCAGCTATTCGGCGTTCGGCCAGGTCGATTATGACTTTACCGACCAGTTCCGCATGATCGTGGGCGCGCGCGTGATCCGTGAGAAGAAGGATTACGACTTCGTCCAGAAGCTGTTCATCTCGCCCGATCCGATGGCGATCCAGCCCGCGCAGACCGTTCCCGGCTTCCCGCTCACCATCGGGCCGACCTATCCGGGCGGCGTGCCGACGCCTTATGCCGACAAGGACGCGCAGACGCTCTGGGCGGGCAAAGTGCAGTTCGAATATCGCCCGGCTGATGGCACGCTGCTCTATTTCGGTGTGAACCGCGGCGTGAAGGCGGGGAGCTACAATGCCCAGCTCAACGGCGGCCTCGCGACGCCGGATTCCGCGATCCGGTATGGCGCGGAAACGCTGTGGTCCTATGAAGGCGGCTTCAAGCTTTCGATGCTCGACAACAAGCTACGGCTGAACGGCGCGGTCTACTACTACGACTACAAGAACAACCAGTCGTTCCTGTTCACGGGCGTGGCTGGCCTTGTCATCAACGCCGATGCCCGCACTTACGGCGCGGAAATCTCGCTACAGGCAAACCCGATCCCCGGGCTCGACGTGGCGCTGACGTTCTCGCAGTTCGACGCCAAGGTGAAGGACGTGCCGCTGCGCGTGGGCGGCCCGATCCGCAAGGATCTGAAGCCCACGTATGCACCGGAAACGCAGGCTTCGGGCATCATCCGCTATGGCTGGGACATGTTCGGCGGCGAAATGGCGGCCAACGCCAACGTCTCCTACTCGTCCTCGTTCTTCTACAACCTGCGCAACTTCGATGCGGACAAGTTCGGCGGCTTTGCCAATGTCGATCTCGGCCTGAACTGGACTTCGGCCAGCAAGATGTTCGAGCTCGGCCTGCGGGTGGACAACGCCACCAACAAGCTGATCGGTCTGCAAGGCTATGACCTTGCCGGGCTATGCGGGTGCAACGAGGTGTCCTACCGCCTGCCGCGCACGTTCTCCGTGCGGACGCGCGTCAGCTTCTAGTCCTCTGGCGGCCCCTGCCTGATCGCAGGCGGGGGCCACTACTTTTGCAAGGAAATACCCCGCGTGGCCGCCATCAAGCGCATCCTGATGATCGTTCCGGTTCCGGTGCCGGCCTTCGCACTCCCCGGATTTGCCAGCCAGATCCCGCCCGAACTG
>JAIXYF010000287.1 GCA_027490345.1 Novosphingobium sp. | reverse complement strand
TGGCCGCAGGCGTCGCGCCCACCACGGTGAACAGGTTGGTGCCGTTGAAGGTCGTCTTTTCAAGCACTTCGCTGACTTGCGCGGTGAGGTTGGCCACTTCGGACTGCATCGAGGTGCGGTCGGTATCGGTGTAGGTCGCCGACTTGGCCTGAATCGCGAGTTCACGGATGCGCTGCAGCATCGCGGTCACTTCATTCAGCGCGCCATCGGCGGTCTGCGCAAAGCTGATGCCGTCGTTGGCGTTGCGTATCCCCTGCCCCATGCCCTTGATCTGCGAGGTCATGGTGGTGGTGATCGCAAGGCCCGCCGCATCGTCCTTGGCGCCGTTGATGCGCTTGCCGGTCGAAAGGCGCTCCATTGCAACACCCGCCATCTTCGAGGCGCTGTTCGACGCGTTCGAGGCGCGGATCGCACTGATATTCGTATTGATAACTGCCATGATCCCATTCTCCACTATGGGCGAGGCGTGGGGCCCCGTTCATGTCCCGAAAGGCCAGAACGGCCGAACCTTACCGGGTTTAAGGCAATCGCCCTGCAACACAGTGAGAAGACCATGCGGGAAAGCACGTAAGGGGGGGGGGGAAGCACGTAAGGGTGCGCCCCTTGCTCCGCCACGGGCTTTCCTCTCTAGTGGCACCACAATGGCTGCCCCTACCCGTCCCGACCTTGCCCTGGCCGCGATCCACGCGAGCCACAGCGGCTGCTGGCTGCGCGACCCGCTGGGCACCCGGCCCGTGGGCAAGGGCGAGGCAATCATGGCCGCGGCCGATACACCGCTGCTGATGCTGAACGCGCCGCTGGTGGCAAGCAGGCTGGGCTATCCCGATCTTTCCGGGCTCGATCTGCTGGAGCTTTACGCCTTCATCCACCCGGCGCGTTTCGTGGTGCCCACGCCCAAGGGGCTGGCGCAGGCGCTGGGGCTTGCCGAACCGGCCACCGATGATGGTGTGCCCGCGCTGCTGCAAGCGGCGGCAGAGGCCTTGCTGGCGGTGTGCGAGGACACGGCCTGGCCCGAGCGCGAAGGTGCGTGGAGCGCGCTGCAATCGCTGGTGCGGCTGCGCTGGCCTTGGGCGGGGCTGCTGGCCCCGCGCATCGCCCAGCCGCAGCGGGCCGAGCGCTGGCTGTTTGCGCGCCTGCCCGAATGGGAAGAAGCGCCCGAACGGCCACAGCCCGCGCAGATCATGCTGGAAGATGATGCGATCACCGCAAGGCTGGCGCAGCTGACCGGAGCAGATGCGGAACAGCGCCCGGCGCAGCAGGCCTATGCGCGGGCGGCCGGCGCGATGTTCGGCCCGCGCGGGACACAGCGCCGGCCGCACATCGTGCTGGCGCAGGCAGGCACAGGCACCGGCAAGACCTTCGGCTACCTTGCGCCCGCCTCGCTCTGGGCGGAGCGATCGGGCGGCACGGTCTGGGTTTCGACCTATACCAAGGCGCTGCAACGCCAGCTCAGGCGGGAAAGCCGCGCCGCGTTTCCGCCGGAGCGCGCAGCGCAGGCCGGGCGAGGCGGGCCGCCGGTGGTGGTGCGCAAGGGGCGCGAGAATTACTTGTGCCTGCTCAATCTGGAAGACGCGCTGCAGGGCGGCTTTACCGGGCGGCCCGCGATCATGGCGCAGCTGGTGGCGCGCTGGGCGGCCTATAGCCAGGACGGCGACATGATTGGCGGCGATCTGCCCGGCTGGCTTGGCACATTGTTTCGCAAACGCGGGATCACCGCGCTGACCGATCAACGCGGTGAATGCGTTTATGCCGGGTGCCCGCATTTCCACAAATGCTTCATCGAACGCGCGGCGCGGGCCTCTGCAGGCGCAGAGCTGGTGATCGCCAACCATGCGCTCGTGATGATCAACGCGGCCCGCGCGCGTGAGCCGGCGCAGCGCCCCACGCGCATCGTGTTCGACGAAGGCCACCACGTGTTCGATGCCGCCGACAGCACGTTTGCCGCCGCGCTGACCGGCGCGGAAACGGTGGAGCTGCGGCGCTGGGTGATCGGCCCTGAAGGTACATCGCGCGGGCGGCGGCGGGGCCTTGCCGCGCGGCTGGCCGACGTGGCGAGCTATGACGACGAGGGCGCGCGCGCGATTGCCGATGCACGCGAGGCCGCCAGCACGCTGCCCGGCGATGGCTGGCTGGCGCGGGTGGTGGAAGGCGCGCCGTTCGGGCCGCTGGAGGACCTGCTGGCGGAAACCCGTGCGCTGGTGCTCGCGCGCGATGAAAGCGGCGGGCAGGAAGCGGGATACGGGCTGGAAACCGAAGCCGCGCAGCTCGGCGGCGCATTCATCGAAGTGACGGGCCGCGCGCAGGAAGCGCTGGAGGGGCTGCGCCAGCCGCTGATGCGCCTTGCGTTGCGGCTAGAGGCGCTGATCGAGGACGGGCCGGACTGGCTGGATGGCCCGGCGCGCGCGCGCATCGAAGGGGCGCGCGGGGCGATTGGCTGGCGCACCGATCTCCTCGCCAGCTGGATCGGCCTGCTCGCGCGGCTGGGCGGCCCCAGCGATCCCGAATTCGTCGACTGGCTGGCGCTGGAGCGATCAGAGGGCCGCGAGTGGGATATCGGGCTGCACCGGCGCTATCTCGATCCGATGAAGCCCTTTGCCGAAACCGTGCTGGCAGGCGCGCACGGGGTGATGATGACGTCCGCCACTTTGTCTGACGGGGCGGAGACGCAGAGCGGCGACTGGTCCAGCGCGGTGGAGCGCAGCGGCGCGGCCCATCTCGATGTGCGGCCACACGTGTTCGCCGCGCCCAGCCCCTTTGACTATGCGAAGAATGCGCAGGTGCTGATCGTGACCAATGTGCCGCGCGGGGATATTCCTGCGCTGGCCAATGCCTATGGGCGGCTCATCGAGGCTTCGGGCGGCGGCGCGCTGGGGCTGTTTACCGCGATCCGGCGGCTACGCGCGGTCTATGGCCGGATTGCCGACCGGCTGGCGCGCGGCGGGCTGCCGCTGTTTGCCCAGCATGTCGATCCGATCGACACCGGCACGTTGGTCGACATTTTCCGCGATGATCCGCGCGCTTCGCTGCTGGGCACCGATGCACTGCGCGACGGGG
>JAIXYF010000058.1 GCA_027490345.1 Novosphingobium sp. | reverse complement strand
AGCGCCGCCGACAAGCGCGTCATCACCCGCACCAGCCGTGATGATATCATCGCCGCCAAGGCCATAGAGCACGTCAGCACCTTCGCCCGTGAGCGTATTGGCACCCGCATCACCATAATAAACGCCCATGACCGCTTTCCCGTTGCAACTATTGCGATTGCGGTGGGGCTATCGGCAGGGCGGTTTCCAAGCAACGGGATTAATCACGCCCCTGGCAGCATTGATGCGGCATTCCCCAATTGAGACAACACCGCGCCAACTGATTAACAGATCTTGAGACGGTCGATCTCGCAGGTGAGGCACTGGCTGAATTCGTCGACAATGTAGTCACCAAAACCGGTGCATTCGGTGAAGCCGTATTTGCGATATAGCGCGACGGCCGGGGCAAAGGCTGCGGTACGCCCGGTTTCCAGGCTAAGGCGGGTGTAGCCGCGCGTGCGGGCGACGCTCATGAGGTGCAGGAGCATCGCCTCCCCCACGCCTTTGCCGCGCCATTCCGGGGCCGCGCGCATCGATTTGAGTTCGCCGTGGGCAGCATCGAGGTGCTTGATCGCCCCGATGGCGGCGAGCGCGCCATGCACGCGGGCGGCGTAGAACGTCACGCCCGGCTGGCGCAGCTTTTCCAAAGGCAAGGCGTGGACTTTGCAGGCGGGGCTTTCGGCGTGCATGCCGCCGAGGTGAAGCGCTACCAGTGCCCGCACGTCTTCGGCGGACAGGTCGTCTTCGGTGATTTCCAGACCTTCGATCATGCGCGCCCCGCTGGCCTTGCCGATCTGATCTGCTATCGCGGGCGGCATGACCGAGACAAGCAAAAGCCGCTGGGCCATCGCCATTCATGGCGGGGCCGGCGCGATGACGCGTGAGACAATGGACGCGGCTGCCATCATCGCGCACGAGGCGGCACTGGGTGTGGCGCTCGATGCGGGGCGCGCGGTGCTGGAAGCAGGCGGGAACGCGCTGGACGCGGTCTGCGCGGCGGTCGCCGAGCTGGAGGACGATCCGCATTTCAACGCCGGGCGCGGCGCGGTGTTCACCTATCATGGCACGAACGAGCTGGATGCCGCCGTGATGGACGGGCGCGCGCGCGATGCCGGCGCGGTCTGCGGGGTGACACACACGCGCAACCCGGTCATGCTCGCGCGCGCGGTTATGGAACAGAGCCCGCATGTGTTCCTTAGCGGCGCAGGAGCGGAGGAGTTTGCGCGCGAGCAGGGCGCAGTGATGGTCGATCCCGACTGGTTCGCAACCGAGGAGCGCTGGCGGCAATTGCAGGAACTGAAGGCCCGGAAACTTGGCTGGTTCGATGCGGGGCTGAAATACGGCACGGTGGGCGCGGTGGCGGTCGATGCCATGGGCCATGTCGCGGCGGCGACGTCCACTGGCGGCCTCACGGGCAAGCGCTGGGGTCGGATCGGCTATTCGACGCTGATCGGCGCGGGGACCTATGCCGATGACCGCGCGGCAGCAATTAGCTGCACCGGCTCTGGCGAGCAGTTCATGCGGGTGGGCGCAGCGCATGAAATCTGCGCGCGCATCCGGCTGGGCGGGGAGCAGGCGCAGGCCGCTACCGAGGCGGTGCTTGCCGAAATCGGGGCGATGGAGGGCGTTGGCGGGATTATCTACGCCACACCAGCGGGCGAGACCGGGTTTGCCTTCACCACGCCGGGCCTGTTTCGCGGGCGGGCAGACAGCAATGGCCTGCGCGAGGTCGGGATCTTCGGCGGGACCTGAGCCTTACGCGGCGTGCTTGTCGGCCTTGCGCCTGCCCATGCGCAGGCCTTGTTCCAGCTGGGCGCGCAGCTGGAGGTAGTAGGATTCGAGGAAAACGCGCTCTGCGCCATCGGGATAGGGGCGGCCGATCTTGCGGCTGATCGCATCGGCCACATCGTCTAACGCCGGGCCGCGCCCATCGCGCAGCACGCGCTCCAGCGTCTGCAGTTCGTACTCGCCATAGACTGCCAGTTCCGCGGGCGTGAACGTGTAGGCCTGATCGGCGGCGGCCAGGGGCGCGCTGACGGAGAGCGCCTGCCCCAGCTTGCGGCGCGGCACTTCGACCACCCAAGTGCCCGCAATCACATCGCCGCAGCGCAGTGCATCGCGGTTGAGAAACGGGAAAGCCACGAAAATGGCGAACCAGATCGCCCCGGCCCAGCCCGCCGCATCGGTATCGCTGCCCGCAGAAATCGCGCCGCCGATGAACACGGCGGGCATGAACAGTTCGATATCGCGCACGATATTGCGCGCGATCACTGCCTCGGTCGTTAGCCGTTCGGTGCCGCGCGCGGCCACGCGAATGCCGGTGATGCGCTTGCCCGGCGTGGCGCCGCGCGGGCCAAGCTCGAAGAACAGGAACCACGCATTGCGAAACAGGAACATCGCGATGATCCAGATGACGACGAGCGCCTGCAGCGCATGCGCCTTGGCCGAGCCGCCTTCGAGATCAGCCCCCGTGACGCCGCCCGCGATCCACAGCAATGTGAGCGTGGTGGCAACCATCGCCGCGCCAATGAGCGCCAGATCGATCAGCAGCGCCGCCGCCCGCGCGCCGCGCGTGGCCAGGACGAACGGCAGCGCGACGCCTTCGGGGGTGATCACCGTGCGGTTACGCGTGCGCGGTTCGGGCCTCTGGGTGGCACGCCGCGCCATCAGGCCGCCTTCCCTTCATCGCCGCGCCACACGAAGAAATAGCCAGTCCACAGCACCAGCATGAACGCGCCGACGATCAGGCGGCCAGCCGTGTTATCAATCAGCTGGCGGGCAAAGCCTTCGAGCAGGCCCGCCAAGATGAGCATGAGGACTACGCCCACCATGACCTGCGCGGTACGCCGCCCGGCAGCGGCGGCCGCATCAAGCACGGCCAGTTCGCCCGGAAAAGCCATCGCGCGGCCGATATGAAGGCCCGCCGCGCCTGCAAGGAGGATCGCGTAGAGTTCGGTTGTGCCGTGAACCGCGAGCCAACCGATGATTTCGATGGTGAGGCCCTGCCCGTGATAGAGCCACAGCAGCGCGCCCAGCATCGTGGTGTTGTGTATCAGCAGCAGCGCCGATGGCAGGCCAAAGGCAAAGCCCAGCGCGAAGGCCAGGATCGCCACTTGCGCGTTGTTGGAAAACAGCGCGGCGGCAAACATGCCAAGGCCGGACTGGCTCTGCTGGCCGAACAATGTCCCCATCAGAACTGCCCGGCTGGCCCCCGGCACGCGCGCATCGGCCATCCCGGAGGGGATCAGCGCATAATACCAATCCGGATCGCTGGCCACCAGCAGCCAGCCCGCCACCGTGCCTGCCACCATCAACGCCAACGCTATCAGGATATCGCTCCCGAGCGCGCGCACGCTGGCGCTCCACCCGCCGCCAAAAAAGCGCAGCAGCCAATCGCCGAGGCCAGCGCGCGGGCCATAGATGATGAACCACGCGCGGCGGGTCAGCACCTCAAGCCAGGTTAAGGTTTCGGCATCAAGCGAAGTTTCGCGCGCGACCGCAAGGCTGGAGACGGCGGTGCGATAGAGCGCTGGGAGCGCGAGCAGATCGTCATCCGAGACCCCGCGCAGCCGCCCGCGCTCGATCCGCGTGACGATGGCTTCAAGGCGCTTCCAATCGCTTTCGCGCTCAAGGCGGAAACGGTCGGAGCGCAGCGCGGCATCCTCTGCGGCGGCAATCTCGGCGCTGGCGGCGGGGCTGAACCAGCCGCTGAACCGGCCGAGGATGGAAGAAGCAGGCTCGCTCATCCCAGGCTCCCGGCACGCTTTACCGCAAGATAGGCATCGAGCAAGCGGTTGCCGATATGCTGATAGGGCGCTTCCACGACCAGAATGCCAGCCCGGCGCAGACGCTGCAGCACGAGCGTGCGCTGCTGCTGGAGCGTGGTGGCGGTGACCGCCATGGCCGCATCCTGCTCGCTTCTGATCGGCGCGCTGACGAAATCGGCCAGTTCGGCATCGGCCATGACAACGAAGATCACACGGTGCCGTTCGACCAGGCGGCGCATCGATTCGATCATCAGTTCGGCGCTGGTGGGATCGGTGAATTCGGAAAACACCACCAGCAGCGAACGCCGCCGTAGCCGCGCCGCAAGGGTGGAAAGCGCCAGCGTGAAATTGGGCTGCTCGGCGCTGTAGTCCAGAGCAGCGGCGGCGTCCTGCAGGCGGGCAAACGCGCGCGGGGCGGTGACAAACGGGCTCATCACCTGCGGACGCGCGGCAAAGCCATAAAACGCCACGCGGTCTTGTGCGCCCAGCGCGATCCAAGCGGTGGTGAGTGCGGCCGTCACCGCGCGGTCGATGCGTGGCAGGCCGCCAATCGGCTCGCACATTGTCTGCCCGCAATCGAACGCAAAGACGATCTGGTTGTTGCGCTCGGTCTCGTATTCCTTGGCGAAAAGCCGGGCGTGGCGGGCCGACGATTTCCAGTCGATCCTGCGGCGGTCCATCCCAGCCTCATACTCCGCCAGCGCTTCGAATTCGGTGCCTTCGCCCCGGATGCGGCGCGCGACCATGCCGAACTGGGCATCACGCAAAAACAGCTGCAGCGCGGGGCTGCGCACGGGCGCAATGTTTGGGCGGACGCGGATCACGGCATCGAGATTGCGGCGCACCTGCCGGCATGCAAGGCCGAGCGGCCCTTCCCAGCGGAGCCAGACAGCGCTCACTGCGCCGGTGCCGCGCCGGGTGGGCACGGTTTGCACCGCCGCGCTCCACACGCCGCTATCGCGCCCGAGCGGCGCCACCAGCCGCCCGCCCGGCGCCAACCGCGGATCCAGCGCCAGCGCGGCCACGGGCGCGGCGCGCGGCGCTTCGGCGCGGAAATCAGCGAGCACGGTGATCGCCAGCGCCTCACCCACTTCGCAATCCTGCGGCACGATCACGCGCAAGTCCGCCAGCGCCGGGGCCAGCAGGGCATCGAGCAGGACCATCACCAGCAGCGCGCCGCCCAGCGCGGGCGCCGCAATCCACGCCTGCGGCGCGGCAGCCGCCACGAGCAACGCCGCAGGAGCAGCCAGCGCCAGCCCCACGGCCGCGCGGGCCGAAGGATAGAACACCGGAAAGGGCCAGCGCAGCGGCAATGTCTATCTCGGCGCTTCGGTGCGCTGGATCATGTCGGCCACGATGGTTTCCGCCGCGCGGCCCTCGATCTCTGCCGCCGGGCTGAGCAGCATGCGGTGGCGCAGCACAGCGATGGCAAGCGCCTTCACATCGTCCGGGATCACGTAATCGCGCCCATCGAGCGCGGCGCGGGCGCGGGCGGCTCCGGCAAGAACGACAGCGGCGCGCGGGCTGGCTCCGGCGGCAAGATCGGCGCTTTCGCGCGTGGCGCGCACGAGGCGGACGATATAGTTGATCACGGTTTCCGCCATCGTGACGGTTGCAACGGCGGCGACAGCTTCGGCAATCGCATCGCCCCCCGTGACTGCCGTGATGCCCAGCATCGCCGGGCTTGGTGCGCCGCGCCCGGCGCCATAGCGCGCCACGATCTGCGCTTCTTCCTCGGCGCTGGGATAATCGACCAGCAGCTTGAACAAGAACCGGTCAAGCTGCGCTTCAGGCAGAGGATAGACGCCCTGGCTTTCGATGGGGTTCTGCGTGGCGACGACCATGAATCGATCGGACAGCGCATACGTCTCGCCATCAAGCGTCACGCGGCGTTCCTGCATCGCCTCCAGCAGAGCGGCCTGCGTCTTGGGCGGGGTGCGGTTGATTTCATCGCCCAGCAGCAGTTCGTGGAAAATCGGCCCGCGCGTAAGCGTGAACTGGCTGGTCTGGAAATTGAACAGATTGGAGCCGAGGATATCGCCCGGCATCAGATCCGGCGTGAACTGGATGCGCCCGAAATCGAGGCCCAGCGTGGTCGCGAAGGTTTGCGCGAGCAGCGTCTTGGCAGTGCCGGGCGGGCCTTCGAGCAGGACGTGCCCGCCCGCCAACAACGCGATCAGCAGGTGATCGACCACGCTGTCCTGCCCCACCACGGCCTTGGCCACTTCGGCGCGGATGGCCCCCGCCATGGCGCGGACGGTATCGAGGTTCATGCAGTCAGATCCTTTTCAAGGCGTTGCAAGGCAGCAGCGCGCTGCACCACTTCGGCAGAGCGGCGCGCCGCGCGCAGGCCGGCGGCAAGTTCGGAATAGCGCGGGCTGGTACCGCCCAGCCGGGCTTGCAGACGATCGATGGCCGCGTCGGTCTCCTCCGCCGGGCGCCCACGCGGCAAGCCCAGAACATGGACCAGCCGTTCGCGCGACGCATCGGCATAAGGCCCGGCAATCAGGCGCAGGCGCCGGGCCCGGCGGATAAGGCCAGCAGTGTTGCGCACCAGCACGGTCTTGCCCAGCGGAACCTCTCGCCTCGCCACGCGCGGCGGCCCGAACCGGTTGAAGCTGCGCCAGCCTGCGGCAAACAGCGCCATCAGGAAACACACCGTTGCCGCCAGGAACGGCGGCTCGAACGCTAGCGTGAGCAGATTGCGGCTCGCGCCGAGGCCATTGAGCGTGAGATCAAAGGTGACCGCGCCCGGTTTCATCCCGGCAGCCACATAGACGAGGCGGCGGGCCATCAGGCCAGTCTGCTGGTTGGCGAGGCCCCAATTGTCGAGCAGATCAGGCTCGAACACCAGCACCACCGGGTAACTCGTGGCGAACTGCCCGTTGGCGTCTTCCTCATCCGGATCGCCATCCGGATGGCGCGCCATGCCGATCCAGCGCTCCAGCGCGGGATTGCTGCCATCGCCCGTGAGGAAACCTGCCAGAATCCGCGCATCCGGAGTTTCGACGAGCGATTCGAGGCCCGGTCCCGTTCCGGCCTGCACTTTGCGAGCATCGGCCAGCGGGCCATGGAAATCGGCATATACGCCCGTGCCGGACCAGCCCTGCGCTACCCCCTGCCCGAAACCGACTGCCAGATCATCGTGATAGCCCCGCCATTCGGGCGGCATCGTGCCGTGGATCTGCGTCCACCCGCGCTTGCTCTTGGGATTGGCGCTATCAGGCAGCGCCAGCCATTTCGGCGTGACCACCAGTGTGGGGCCGATGCCGCGCCGCGCCGCCACGATCTCGGCAATGTCGCTGCCTTTGGCCTGGGCGGGCGGGGTCAGCACGAGCAAGCCAGGCTGCTTCAGTGCCTCCTTGCTGCGGGCGCGGCGCACGGTCACTCCATCGGCTTCGAGCATCGCGGCCAGCGCGGCATAGCCATTCAGCCCGCGCCCGCCAACATGGCCGCCGCCGTTGTTGGTCGCGCCGCCGCCAGTGCCGAGCCAATAGAGCACTGCCACGAACGCCAGCGCACCGATCAGCACGATGCCGAGCGTGGTGCCTTTGCCGAAGGTTGGCCCGGAGGCGGCGTCGTTCCCGAAAGCAGCAGGGCTCATCGCCCGCCTGCCAGATCTTGCAGCGCGAAGGCGGCATAGGCCGTGCGCGCGCGGTGCCAATCGTCTGCCGCCAGCGCGCGCAGGGCATAAAGGCTGCGCTCCACCTCACGCGTGATGAGCACGAAGGCTTGCCGCGCGGCAGCGGGCAGGCCGGGAATCAGTCCGATCTCGCGCGCGGTGCTGGAAGGGCTCAGCCAATCGGGGCGGGCGGCGGCAATATGATGCACGCTGCGCTGGAGCAGGAGGTGCACCGCTTCATCAAAGCGGCCCTGCGCCGCAAGGGCATCGGCATCTTCCAGCAGCGCCAGCGCGGCAGTGCGGCTGATCACCGGGGCCACCACAGGAGCGGCGGCCATGGCCCGCGCCAGCCGCCAGCGCTGCAGCAAGGTCCAGCCGATCCACAGCGCGCCAAGGACCGCAAGAGCGATCAGGCCGATCTCCACCGCGCTCCACCCTGCGCCCAGCCAGCGGCCTAGCGGCGCTAGCAGTTCGGCCAGAAAGCGCAGGATCGCGACGAGCCATTCCGGCGGCTCGCTTTTCGGTGCCTGATAAGGCGGAACAGGCGCGTACTGGATATCGCGCATGGCGCGCGCCGCTGCCCAGGCGCGTTCGCCCGCTTCGGCGCTGTCCGGTCCCGGTGCTCCTGCCACGAAGCGCGTGGTGGCACGCCCGCCCGCCCATGAGCAAGCGATTATCGCGCCGGATCGGCGCGAGCGGTCAACCGCGCACGCGTTCCAGCGGATACGTGCCGAGAATGCGCAAGTCCTTGGCGAAAAAGCTCAGTTCCTCAAACGCGCGGTCCACCGGCGGTTCGCCCGGCGCGCCGACGATATCGGCAAAGAACGCCGTAGCGGCGAAGCTGGCCCCGCGCTGGTAGCTTTCCAGCTTGGTCATGTTGACGCCGTTGGTCGCAAACCCGCCCAGCGCCTTGTAGAGCGCGGCAGGAATGTTGCGCACCTCGAACACGAAGGTGGTGATGGCCGGGCCGGTGATGGTGGAAAGATCCAGCGGCTCCCGCGCGAGCAGGACGAAGCGCGTCATGTTGTCGGCCGCGTCCTCGATGTTTTCTTCCACCAGCGTGAGGCCATAGAGTTCGGCCGCAATGCTGGGCGCAATGGCGGCAGCGGCGGGATCGCCCAGTTCGGCGACATAGGCCGCCGCGCCCGCCGTATCGGCATAAGACATTGGCACGATGCCGCGCGCACGAAGATAGTGGCGCGATTGGCCCAGCGCCTGCGGATGGCTCCACGCGGCGGTGAACGGCCCGCTGCCAAGGCCCATCAGGCAGGCGTGAATCGGCATGAAGTGCTCGCCCACGATGGCGAGGCCGCTTTCGGGCAGGAGAAAGTGGATATCGGCCACGCGGCCGTGCTGCGAATTCTCGATCGGGATGATCGCCTGGCCGGCGCGGCCATCCTTTACCGCGTCCAGCGCATCTTCGAACGAAAAGCATGGCAGCGGCAGGCAATGCGGCAGCGCTTCCAGCGCGGCGCGGTGCGAATTGGCGCCCGGCGCGCCCTGAAACGCAACCGCGCGCGCCGGATCGGCGGCGGCGGCCTCGGTCATTTCAGCGACAAGGCGGGCGGCGGGGGCTGGGTAGCTGGCCATAGGACGAGGCGCTTAGGCCCGGGCACACGCCGCGACAAGGACCATTCGCAACCCGGCTCGATGCGCATGGGGTAGGGGCATTGCACGCAAGCCCTTGCAAACTCGTGCGCAATCACTCTTGCGCCCGCGCGGGGGCGTGACTAGAGCGGCGACGAATTTTCGCGTCTGCCACGCGGACGCATTCTCCATATGGGGCTCGGAATGGACGATCGTTTCAATACCATTGCCGGTTGGACCTTGTTCGGCGGCATCGTTGCGCTGGGGCTTTCGAGCCTTTCGGGTCACTATTTCCTCGCCGACAAGGAACATCGTCCCGAAAAGATGGGCTATGTGATCGAAGGTGTGGAAGCCGAAGCGGGCGAAGGCGCGGCCGTGGCAGAGCCGATCGCGAACCGGCTGGCCAAGGCGGATGTTGCCAAGGGTGAAGCCACGTTCGCCAAGTGCAAGGCCTGCCACACGGTGGCGCAGGGCGGCGCCAATGGCATTGGCCCGAACCTGTGGGCCATCGTTGGCATGGCGCAGGCACAGGGCCACGGCGGTTTTGCCTATTCCGATGGGCTCAAGGCCAAGGGCGGCAAGTGGGATTTCGCCAGCCTCGATGAATGGCTGACCTCGCCCGCCAAGTATGCCACCGGCACCAAGATGTCGTTCGCGGGCATCACCGATGCGCAGCAGCGCGCTGACGTGATTCTTTATCTCAACGCGCAGGGCAGCAACCTGCCGCTTCCGGCGGCCGAAGCGGCTGCCGCACCGGCAGCAGGTGAAGCGCCCGCGGCTGATGCCAGCGCAGCGGCGCCTGAAGCGAGCGCTGCCGCCGAGTAATCGTCTGCAGTCATTGCAGAAACATGTTCAGGCCGCGCCGCAAGGTGTGGCCTGAAGTGTTTCTGCGGGATTAGCGC
Organism: Novosphingobium sp.; assembly: GCA_027490345.1. Taxonomy (GTDB): domain Bacteria; phylum Pseudomonadota; class Alphaproteobacteria; order Sphingomonadales; family Sphingomonadaceae; genus Novosphingobium. Next base: position 8,235 of record JAIXYF010000058.1, on the reverse strand, counting down.
CTGCGATCAGATGGCGCGATCAGATGGTCAGTCAACCATCTCGCAAACGATCTGCCGCAGTTCCTGAACCGAAAGCACCGCGGAGGTGCGGCGCGGCGCGGCCAGCGCGCGGCTGGTGGTGACGAGGCGGCGGGCCGGCAGAAAGCTGTGGCTGATGGTAAACGCGTGCTGTGTGTTCGTGTTGGGTGTCATGAAGCGTCCTTGGCGCGCCATGCGCGCCGATATCTTTCGGATAAAGGGCTCCCCGCGCAGCAGGCTGGGCCTGCGCGCTGGTGGTGAGCCCGCATTTGTTTGAGGGTGTGCCGAGCGAGTGAAGAGGCGGCTCAGCGCCGCTTCTTGAAAGCCCCGCCCGCGCCGCCACCGGCGACCTTTTCGCGGAAGACGATACGGCCCTTGGTCAGGTCGTAAGGCGTCATTTCCACTTTCACGCGGTCACCCACGATCGAACGGATGCGAAACTTGCGCATCTTGCCAGCGGTGTAGGCGATGATGCGATGCTCGTTTTCCAGCATCACGCCAAAACGACCATCGGGCAGAATTTCGTCGATCTGGCCATCGAGCGTGAGAACATCTTCCTTCGCCATGGCTCAGTTGCCCCGATTGAGGGCAGGAGTGGCGAGGAAACAACGGGGATAGGCTGAGGGCATGACGGCCCCTTTCACGAATGCAGGTACACGGCAACAAACGTTGCAGCCGGTGCTGGTGGCGTGAGAAGGGAAGCTTCGGCCCGGAGCATGGCCCGGTGCGTAAAATTCCGTCGCAGGCGACGATAGCCATTCCGATATGGTGCAGTGGCGCGCAAAAGTCAAGGTGCGGCGGATGGTTAGCCCTGATCGTGATCCTGCAGGTGCATGATCTTGCAGGTGCCCGGCCCACCGGGGATGAGAACGTGGGGCGATTTCAGAGCTTCGCGCGTATCCCAATGCCGGTCGTTCACCGCCGGGTAGCAGATGAAATCGGGCTTGTGCATGGGATCGCGCAGATCACCGCAGGCCCATGCGGCGCACGCGGCGATTACGAATCCGAATCAGGGTGGCGCACCCGCACGGCAAGCTGGCCTGCATCCACGACCAGTTCGTTGAACCCGGCAGGGCTGGCGCGCAGCCGCTGCGAAAGGGTGCCGGCCCCGATCATACGCACCGGGCCATGCGTGGTAGCGTGAAGGATATCAAACGCATCATGCACGTGGCCGGAAAGCACCGCCAGCACGCCGCGCCGCGCGAGAGCTTCCAGCGCGCGCGTGCCGCCCCGAGTCAGCGCCTTGCCGCGCGTGCCGGTTTCAACCAGCGGATGGTGGCACGTGACCAGCGCCCGGGTGCCCGGCGGCAGCGCGTCAATCGCGGCGAGGCAGGCAGCGAGGCTGCGCGCGCCGACGCGGCCCTTGGACCAGTTGATCCGCAGCTGCGCACGCGCCGTGGTCTTGAGCGGGACGACCGCAAGGCCGGGCAGCGCGATCCCATGGCCCACCGCCGACTGCAGCGCGCGGAAGCGGCGGTAAGGATCGAGAAACCGCTCGGCGAGATTGAAATAGGGCAGATCGTGATTGCCCACCTCGACCGTGACCGGCACGCCCAGCGCGCGGATCCATGCGGCGGCTGCGGCAAATTCGCGGTGCCGCGCGCGCATGGTGAGATCGCCGGTGATGAGCACCGCATCGGGCCGATCCTGCGCGACGCAGGCCGCAACCCAGCCGAGCGCGCCGCGATCCTCCAGACCGAAATGGACATCGCTGATATGGAACAGGCGGGTCATACTGGCGGCCCTAGACCCGGCCTGACAGGATCAGCCAGGCCGAAATCGCATTGAGCAGACTGTAGGCGAGATAGCCCAGCGCGCCCCACACGATCCCTTCGGACGCAAGCAGCAACCCGCCCACCAGCATCAGAAATTCGACCACCAGTGAAAGGCGGCTGCTGAGCGCGTGATAGAACCACGGCATCTGATCGAGCAGGGGATGGCCGCTGTCCATGATCGCCCGGTGCAGGGCGAAATTGCCGATACCGAGCAGGAAGATAATCAGAATCGCCATTCTGGCGGCATGAATAGGCGCCGCGATGCGCCGTGTCACGCGCGGGAAGCATGGCCCCAGCGAAAGGCATCACGGGAACGCGGGATTGTCGCTCGTGGACCGGGATCGGCAGTTCGTCGGGCGGGCGGACCGTTGGTCGGCGCGGCGGGCGGACCGGTCGAGCACCGCGCGCAGCCGCCCCGCCGATCCCCTAGCAGGATGGCCATGCGGCGGTGGCAAGGCCCCGAACCCCGGACCAGCCAGCCCGACCACCGCTTTCCCCGCCAGGCCGCCCGCAGCGACCCGGCATCCTATCGAGCCCTACCAAAGGATAATGCCATGCTGAAGAACACCCTGATCGCCGCCAGCCTTGCCAGCCTCGCTCTTGCCGCCCAGCCGGCTCTGGCCAGCCCAACTGCCGCTACCCCGGCGCAGGCAGAGAGCGAAGTGCGGCACCGCATGGTCGGTTATGCCGATCTCGACCTCTCGACCGCCACTGGTCAGGCCAAGTTCGATGCCCGTCTGCGCCGCGCCGCCGCGGCCGTGTGCGAAGCCAACTACGGCCCGCACCCGCTGACCGAAGCCATGGAAGCGCGCCGCTGCTACCGGGATGCGCTGCAATCCGCGCAGCGCACGATGGCCAATCGCGGCGCGGCCATGAGCGCGGTGCAGGTTGCCGCGCGCTGAACCCGGCCCAAACCCTGCAATCCCTGCCTTACGACACTTGCCCAGACGTGTGATGCAGCCGGCTTCCAGTCCCAGCCGCTGCCGACGGTTAGGGTCGCCGCCAGACCCATGGTTCTGCCCCCGGAACCGGTCAGGCGGCGGCCCGCTTTTTCAGGCCCGGTTTTTCAGGTTGCAGCCCGGATCGTCGTGGGTGCTGGCTTGCCAGCTTCGATATCGGACCATTCGCGCCACGTGAGATCCGCCCCGCCCAGCACCCGATCATCATGTGCGCGGATCGTGATCGGCAGGATCGGCATGCCATCGCGGCTGTCGCACAGCACGGGATTGGCCGGAACGTTCATCGCCCACTTTTCGCCCCACTGGCGCAGCGCGAGCATGGCGGGCAGCAGGTCCATGCCCTTGGGAGTCAGCCGGTATTCGATGCGGCGGCGATCATCGGCGCAGTGCTCGCGCTTCAGGATGCCAGCTTCCACCAGCCGGGAGAGCCGGTTGGAGAGGATGTTGCGGGCGATGCCCAGCACTTCGAGAAATTCCTCGAAATGGCAGACGCCATTGAACGAGGCGCGCAGGATCATGAACGACCAGCGTTCCCCCATCGCCTCAAGCGCGCTCGGAAGGCCGCAAACGGCAAGATCGGCGAGAGACTCTCGAAGTTTTCCCATGACGCTTTGTGACATACCTCAATCTGCGGGGCAATGTAAGTTTCTAGTTGCAACTCGAAACCTAATAAACTAGGTATCGATTCGCAACGGAAATCGCATCCTCTCCACCAGGCGGTCCGGGCCAGCGCCGCAAGCCAGGGTCCAAGCCGCCAACCCCGCCGTTTCCGGGCATGTATTCGTCAGACAAGACCAAGGGGAAATACCATGATTGCCAGCCGCAACAGCCTGCTCGCCCAGCTTTTCCCGGCCATTCTCGCGCTGGTCGGCACGGCCGCCACGTTCACGGCCACCGCCACGCCGGCCCAGGCCGCCAGCGGCAATGCCTATTATTCGGCCACGCTCACCGCGCCGATTGCCAAGCCTGCCAAGCTCATGCTCGGCGATGTGCTGTGGAACTGCGCCGGGGCGGAATGCTCTGCCGCGCAGGACAGCGCCCGCCCGGTCGTCGTGTGCACCAAGCTCGCCGCCAAGGTGGGCCAGGTCAGCCGCTTCGCCACACCCAAGGGTGAACTCGCGGCCGAAGATATCGCCCGCTGCAACACGCCCAAGGCCTGATCGCCGCCCATCCTATCCGTTTTCAACCGGCTCTTCAGCGCGCGCCTTCCACCCACACCCGAAACAGGCGCGCCCCTTATACGGCTGCGGACCAGTCATCCATGGCTGCCCGCAGCCGTTTTTTTGCGCCCCTGCTTTTTGCACGCTAGTCTTTTGCTGCTGACGCCCGGCGGGGGTGCGCCTATGCTGATGCCGATGCTGCGTTTCCTCTCCGCCGCCGCGCTGATCCTGGCGCTGCTTGCTTCACCGCTGGTGGCCGCGCCGCCCGCTGCCCCAGACCCAGCACTCGCGGCTGATCTGCAAGCCGATCTCCATTGTGCCGCTGCCTTCGCCATTGCTGCCTCCGAACAAACGCGCGGCAGCGCCGCCGCGCTGGCGCTGCCGCCGATGGCCGTGCGCGGCAAGCGCTTCTTTGCCGATGTCGGCGCGCGAGCGGTTGAGCAGGGCGGCATGACGCAGGTTGCCGTGCGCGATCTGCTGGTGGCCGAAGTGACCGCGATGCAGCGCCGCGCCGCGGCCAATCCCGATACCCAGCTTGCCGCAGAAGTGCGGCCCTGCCTCACCCGGCTCGATGCCGCAGTGCCCCCGCTGCAGACGCCGGATCTTGCCCAATGCGCCGCGATCCTGACGCTGGCATGGGAAGAGGAGCGCGCCAAAGAGCCGCAAGGCGCTGGCCAAGGCAATGCCTCACGCGATCTGCAAACGCTGGCGCAAGTGCTTGGCTCACGCGCCCGATCCGCCTTCCTTGCCAGGGGCAAGAGCGGCGACGAGGCGGATGCCGCCCTTGGCGCCGCGCGGGATGCGATTCGCAACGAAGAGGCCAGCCGCCCCGGCGGCGTGGCCAACTACGACATCGCGCATTGCTATGATCTGGCCGCTCCGGATGCGAAATCGCACTACTAAAACACCGCATATGCGGTAAATTGCGATCATTATTCTGGCTTGAAAGGACAAGACGTGGAAGCAGTGCTGATCCTGATCGTGGGTCTGGCGGTGGTCTATATGGCCACGGGCATCCGCGTGGTGCGGCAGGGCCATGTCTATACGATCGAACGGCTCGGCCGCTATGCGCTTGCCGCCCAGCCGGGGCTTCATTTCATCGTGCCGTTCATCGACCGGGTCGGTCACAAGGTGAACATGATGGAGCAGGTGCTCGATATTCCGGGGCAGGAAATCATCACGCGCGACAACGCGATGGTCGGCGTTGATGCCATCGTGTTCTTTCAGGTGCTCGATGCCGGCAAGGCGGCGTATGAGGTTTCCAACCTCTATGTCGCGATCATGCAGCTGACGACGACCAACTTGCGCACGGTGATGGGCTCGATGGACCTCGACGAGACGCTTTCGAAGCGCGACGAGATCAATGCGCGTTTGCTGGCCGTGGTCGATCACGCCACCTCGCCCTGGGGGCTGAAGATCGTCCGGGTCGAAATCAAGGACATCCGCCCGCCAGCCGATATTTCCAACGCGATGGCCCGACAGATGAAGGCCGAGCGCGAGAAGCGGGCGCAGATTCTTGAGGCCGAAGGCTCGCGCGCCTCAGAAATTCTCAAGGCTGAGGGGCAGAAGCAGGCGCAGATCCTCGAGTCCGAAGGGCGCCGCGAAGCCGCCTTCCGCGATGCCGAAGCGCGCGAGCGTTCGGCAGAAGCCGAAGCGCGCGCGACGGCGGTGGTTTCGGATGCGATTGCCTCGTCCGGCACGCAGGCGCTGAACTATTTCATCGCACAGAAATACGTGGAAGCGGTGAAGGAGTTTGCCACATCGCCCAACGCCAAGACGATCCTGTTCCCGATCGAGGCAACGCAGCTGGTGGGCGCGCTGGGCGGAATCGGCGATCTGCTGGGCGATGCGCTGAGCCCGCGGCCCGGTTCGCCGCAACCTCCCGCCAGCCCGCGCGTGCCGCGCGTGGTGCCGACCCCGCCGCCGCCGGTGCAGGGCTGATCCCGTGGCGCTGCTGAGCGAGCTTTTCGGTCTTCATTGGGGCTGGATGGCGCTGGGCGTGGCGCTGGCCATCGCCGAAATTGTCGCGCCGGGCTATTTCCTGATCTGGCTGGCGGCTGCGGCGCTCCTCACCGGGCTGGTGTCTGCGGCCATGCCCATCGGGCTGGAAGCTGAGATTGTGCTGTTCGTGGTACTGTGTGCGCTGGCTGTGGCAGCGGGGCGGCGCTGGATGCTGCGCCATCCGGTGGCCAGCGCAGACCCCCTGCTGAATGACCGGGGCGGCCAGATCGTCGGCCAGAGCGTGCTGGTCACCCATGTCATCGAAGGCGGCAGCGGGCGCGTGCGCCACGGCGATACCGAATGGCTGGCGCGCGGCCCCGATGCCCAGCCCGGCACCCGGATGCGCGTGACCGGCGCCGAAGGCACCGTGCTGGTGGTGGAACACTTGCACTGAAGCCCCGCTTGCCGAGTGGCCGAGGCAAACCCATATCCCGCGCAGAAATCCGTTTTCCTCCCCGAGACAGGACAATCCGAATCATGCCCGACAAGATGAACCTGACCGATGCCGAGTGGCGCGCCCGGCTTTCGCCCGAGCAGTATCAGGTCTTGCGCCAGGGCGGCACCGAACGCGCCTTCACCGGCAAGTATGAGAAGAACAAGCTCACCGGGCAGTATCACTGCGCCGGCTGCGGGGCGCCGTTGTTCGAATCCGCCACCAAGTTCGAAAGCGGTTCGGGTTGGCCCAGCTTCACCGCGCCGGTCGAGCCCGAAGCGGTCGATGAACACCGCGACGTAAGCCACGGCATGATCCGCACCGAAGTGCGCTGCGCGCGCTGCGACGGGCATCTCGGCCATGTGTTCCCCGATGGTCCGGGACCGACGGGCCTGCGCTATTGCATGAACAGCGCCGCGCTGGAGTTCACGCCTGAGGATTGAAACAGCAGGATCGCAGCTTCAGGGTTAACGCTGCGTTCCAATTCACCTATGCATGGCTGCCCAAACGGGAGTACGGGTTGCGCCGTCGCATGTGGGAGCTGATGCAAAGCTGATGGCCAGACGGGACTTTCCCCGCCGCTCCGAACCGGAGCGCAATGCCTCGCGCCGCTCGCCGGAACCGCGCGAGCCGTCGTTCCTCGGCCGCTGGCTGCGCCGCCTGTTCGTGTGGGGCACCGCGCTTGCGCTGCTGGGCGCGCTGGCGCTGGCCGTGGCGGTGTTCATCACCGAACGATCGCTGCCCAGCTACGAACGGATGAAATCCTCGCAAAGCGGCCAGACCATCGTGGTCCGCGCCAGCGATGGCTCTGAAATCGTCACGCTGGGGCCAAGCTATGGGCGCTGGGTGCCTTACGAACGGATTCCCTCGGCGCTGAAGGATGCGATGATCTCGGTCGAGGACCGACGCTTCCGCGATCATTGGGGCGTCGATCCCATCGGCATCGTGCGTTCGGTCATGGTGCGCATCCAGACCGGGCGCTGGCGGCAGGGCGGCTCCACGATCACGCAGCAGCTGGCGCGCAACATCTTCCTCAACAACAGCCGCACCTTCGATCGCAAGATCCGCGAGGCGCTGCTGGCGATGGCGATCGAGCAGAAGTTCTCCAAGGACCAGGTGCTCGAACTCTATCTCAACAAGGTCTACTTCGGCGGCGGTGCCTATGGCATCGATTCCGCCGCGCGCAAGTTCTTCGGCCATTCGGGCGAGCAGCTCAGCCTTGGCGAAGCGGCGATCATTGCCGGGCTGGTGAAAGCGCCGTCGCACTATTCGCCCACGGCCGATGCGAAGGCTGCGGTCGGCCGCGCCAAGGTTGTGGTGCAGACCATGCAGGATGCCGGCAAGATCACCCCGGCGCAGGCGGCTGCGGTCGATCTCAATGGCGTGAAGCTGGCGGCCGAGCAGGGCCAGAATTCGGCGCGCTATTTCACCGATTGGGTGCTGCCGCAGCTCGATCTCCTGCTTCCGGACAATGATCAGCCGATCGAGGTTTGGACCACGCTTGATCCCACCGCCCAGCGCGCCGCGACCGAGTCGATCCAGGCCAATGTGCCCAAGGGCTCGCAAGGGGCGCTGGTCAGCCTTGACCGCGATGGCGCGGTGCTGGCGATGATCGGCGGCACCGATTACGTCACCTCGAACTACAACCGCGCAGTGAATGCGGTGCGCCAGCCGGGTTCGGCGTGGAAGCTCTTCGTCTATCTTGCCGCGCTCGAAGCCGGGTATACGCCCGATGCCAAAGTGGTGGACGAGCCAGTGACCATCGACGGCTGGAGCCCGCGCAATTCGGGCGGGACATATGCCGGGCCGATCGATGTGCGCAGCGCCTTTGCCTATTCCAAGAACACCGTGGCCGCGCAGCTTGGCAACGAAGTGGGCTTTGGCGCAGT